>NZ_JAPYKP010000005.1:0-106570 GCF_037179725.1 Mesorhizobium sp. Cs1321R2N1
TGGTGTGCCGATTACAAGGGCGAGTTCATGCTCGCCGACCGGCGCTATTGCTATCCGCTGACCATCACCGACTTCGCCAGCCGCTATCTCATCGCCTGCGAGGCGCTCTCGACCACGAAGGAAGCCTGTGCCTTCACCGTGTTCGAGAGCGTCTTCAAGGAGTTCGGCCTGCCCAGCGCGATCAGGACCGACAATGGCGTTCCCTTCGCAAGTCCCAATGCGCTGTTCAATCTCAGCAAGCTGTCGGTCTGGTGGCTGCGCCTGGGCATCGACATCGAGCGCATCAAGCCGGGCTGTCCGCAGCAGAACGGGCGCCATGAACGCATGCACCTCACCTTGAAGAAGGAAACCACCAAACCGGCCGGCGCCAATTTTCTTCAGCAGCAGGCCAGGTTCGATGACTTCATCGACGAGTTCAACTCAGAACGCCCCCACCAGGCGCTCGGCATGGACTGCCCGGCAGAGCGTTACGCACCCTCAACGCGGCCCTATGCCGGCCTGCCCGATCTCGATTATCCGTTTCACGACAAGGCCGTCACCGTCACCACCTGCGGCCGCATCTGCTATAACAGCAAGAAGATCAATCTCAGCCTCGTCTTTGCCGGCCAGACCCTCGGCATCAAAAAGGTCGAGGATCACATCTGGTTGGCTAGCTTCATGGACTACGATTTGGGATATTTCGACGATGAGACATGCAGGCTCGAACCACTCCAAAACCCGTTCGGGCCAAAAGTGTTACCCATGTCTCCGGTATAAACCGTAACCTATGTGTCCAGAACGGACCGAGCGAATGGTGGTGCCCCCGGACGGAATCGAACCGCCGACCTTCGGTTTACAAAACCGCTGCTCTACCAGCTGAGCTACAAGGGCACGGCGCCCCGGTTAGCATATTTGTTGCGCCAGTAAAGACAAAACTCCGTTTTTGGGCGTCAGCCGTGGTGGATGATGCCATGGCCCGTGCTGAAATCCGCAAACGCGCTTCCTACATGAGGATGAGGGTGCAATCGCTTCGGATTGGAGTGTCGCATGATAAGGCTTGTCATCATTCTCCCTATCGTCGTCGTGGCGTGGATGCTGCTGGTGAAGCTCATCAGCGATGTGAAGAAGGCCAATGTCGACTGGACGGGCGTCACCACGATCATCGGTTTTATCGCGCTTGCCTTCTGGCTTCGCCATATCACCGGCATGGGCTGAGCTCGTGGTGAGTAAAGTGGTCATGGCTCGAACCGGTACCGCCTGCTCACTACACCGTGTTTCAAAAAATCTCCGGATCTGTCGAACCTTTTGCCGGCCCGCGCCGACTGATCCTCGGAGGCGAATGGTCGCCTCGATCAAAGGATCCAGGAGATCACTATGCTTAAGCGCAGTTTCGTTTCCGGCCTCGTCGCCATCGTCGTTGCAACCGGCGCGCTCGCCGGCACCGTCCAGTCTTCGTCGGCTCATGGCATGCATCACCATCATCGTCCTTTCGACGACTACCTCTCCTACCAGGATTACCCGGACTACCCGGATTACTGGTGGGTCTATGGCCATCATCACCACCACCATCATCATCACCACATCATCGTCTACTGAGCGCAGCCTGACGGCGTTATTGAAGAAACCAGTCCAGGAAAGGGCGGCTTCGGCCGCCCTTTCGCATTGATACGGCGCTTCCTGTCGCCGCCACGGACGATGACCCGATTGGGCGCAAGAGATGCCTCAAGCGCCGGAATCTGTATGATCAACGCCGGCGGGGCCGCCGCGCCTTCAGGCAGCGTATCCCAGCTTCTTCGAAAAAAAATCAAAACCCCGTCGAACCTTTTTCGATGCCGCGGCGACAGATGATCAAGAGGCGGATGGATCGCCTCGGTCAACGAAGCAAGGAGATCATCATGTTCAAGCGCACATTCGTTTCCGGCCTCATCGCCACCACCGTCGTCGCCACCGCTTTGGTCGGCACCGTCCAGCCATCGGCGGCTCACTCGCATCACCACGACCTCGGCATCGGCATCGCAGCCGGCGTCGGCGGTTTCGTCCTCGGCAGCCTGCTTGCCCAGCAGCAACCGCGTACGGTCTACGTCGACGAAGATGGCGGTTCCTGGCACGTCCGCCGCTGCTTCGAGCGTTACGCGAGCTACGACCCGGATTCCGATACCTATATCGGCCATGACGGCTACAGCCACTACTGCCGGCTCTGAGGGGAGGCGGACCAACGACAGGAAAGAGGGGTTGCGAGGCAGCCCCTCTTCGTCGTTTGAAGATCGTCTTCCTAGAGGTGCGTCTTCGGGTCGAGGATCGGTAAACCGGCCGCGCGGCAGGAGCCGCCAATTTGAAGCCGGGCAGCCTCCGTATCGTCGCCCATCGCGACCAGTTCAAAGCTGCTTGCGGCTTGCGGATAGACTTTGGCGATGAATGGCTTGTCGCCGCCATCGCCAGGCGAGGTCTTGGCGTTCACGGTGCCGCAGACCACGATCTCCTGGCGGCCATCCAGCGTTCGCTCGCCGGCGAGCATGGTCCCGAACCTGGCGGAGGCCGAATCCAGCAGGCGCTGGCGGACACCGGTCGTGATGATCTCTTCCAGCGCTAGTGAGATCGGGATGGGATTGACCCGCTGGCCGCCGGTATCGGGTCGTGGCGTCGTCGCCACGCATCCGCAAAGCGAAGCGGCAAGCAGAAGCTGAACTATTGTCCTCATTCGCGCCCTGTCGCATGCATTCGGGCGCCACGGCAAGACGGCCAATTTTATTCAGCGCGCGCCATGTCGGACATGCGGCTCCAAACACCTTGCCATTCGCTTGGTGATCACCTGACCGCCACGCCGCCTATCATCTTGGTCACCTGGATCGCCGCGTCGCGCACAAGCGGGCCGATCTCGGCCAGTCGGTCGGGCGTGACCCGTACCGTCGGTCCGGAAACGGAAACGCCGCCGATCGGTTCGCCATACTCGTTGAAAATGGCGGCGGCGACACAACGCATGCCGGGGTGGCGCTCCTCGTCGTCGACCGACCAGCCGCGATGCTTGGTGGCCGCCAGATCATGGGCGAGGGCGGAGATGTCGGAAAGGGTCTTGTCCGTATAGCGCTGCAGGCCCGCCTTGCGCAGGATGGCTCCGACGCGCTCCGGTTCGAGATGCGCCAGCACCGCCTTGCCGATGCCCGAGGCATGGAAGGGACTGCGCGTGCCCGGCCGGAAGAAGGCGCGGATCGCCTGGTGCGTCTCGACCTGGCTGACGAAGACCACGCAGTCGTCCTCGGCGACGCCGAGATTGGCGGTCTCGCCGGTCTTCTCCATCAGTTCCTGCATGACGATGCGGGCCCGGTCGACCAGCTTGCGACGGCGCAGGAACGCCGCGCCCATGCGATAGGTCTCGACACCGATCGACCAGAGCTGGTCTGACGTGTCGAACTCGACCATGCCGTGGTTTTCGAGCGTTGTCAGCATGCGGTAGGCGGTGGAGGCGGCGAGCCCGCTTTGCGCCGATATCTCACTGAGCGACAAGCCGCTCCCTTCCGCGACAATGGCCAGAATGCGCAAGGCACGGTCGAGCGACTGCACCGAGGCAGCTTCGGCCGGACCATTGAAGGAGCGCGGGCGCCCGCGCTGACGTTTTTCGTTCGTTTCCATAGTCGGCATTCTCGGCCGTTTCCCCCGAGAAGCAATGAAAAAGTTTTTCAGGAATTCCCGATCACAAATCCTGGAAAAGATAAAAGTCAATAAAATCAATTCATAGCCGCCATTTCCTCGAAATGAAAAAATATTCTGAAAAAATTGAAAAATCGCCCGCCCGGTGACATCCTTAGCCATCCAACAATCATCTCGTGGAGGCTGGAAATGGCCAGGATGCGCGCTGTCGATGCCGCTGTTCTCGTTCTCGAAAAGGAAGGCATTTCCTGCGCCTTCGGCGTGCCGGGCGCGGCGATCAATCCGCTGTACTCGGCCATGAAGGCGAGGGGCAGCATCCGCCATGTCCTTGCCCGCCACGTCGAAGGCGCCTCGCATATGGCCGAAGGCTATACCCGCGCCAAGGCAGGCAATATCGGTCTCTGTATCGGCACTTCGGGGCCGGCCGGCACCGACATGATCACCGGGCTCTATTCGGCCGGGGCCGATTCCGTTCCGATCCTGTGCATCACCGGACAGGCGCCGCGCGCGCGGCTGAACAAGGAGGATTTCCAGGCTGTCGACATCGCCGCCATCGCCGCGCCCGTCGCCAAATGGGCGGTGACGGTCATGGAGCCCTATCTGGTGCCGATGGCGCTGCAGAAGGCGTTCCATCTGATGCGCTCGTCGCGGCCGGGTCCGGTGCTGATCGACCTGCCGGTCGACGTCCAGTTAGCCGAGATCGAGTTCGACATCGATGCCTATGAGCCGCTGGCGCCATTCAAGCCGGCGATGACACGCGCCCAGGCCGAAAAGGCGCTGGCAATGCTCAACGCGGCCGAGAAGCCGCTGATCGTCGCCGGCGGCGGCATCATCAATGCCGACGCCTCCGACCTGCTGATCGAATTTGCCGAGATCACGGGCGTTCCGGTGATCCCGACGCTGATGGGCTGGGGCGCGATCCCCGACGACCACCGGCTGATGGCCGGTATGTGCGGGCTGCAGACCTCGCACCGCTACGGCAATGCGACGATGCTGGAGGCCGATTTCGTCTTCGGCATCGGCAACCGCTGGGCCAATCGCCACACCGGCTCGGTCGATGTTTATACAAAGGGAAAAAAGTTCATCCATGTCGACATCGAGCCCACTCAAATAGGCCGTGTCTTCGCGCCTGATCTCGGCGTCGTCTCCGATGCAGGCGCGGCGCTGAAGATGCTGCTCGACATCGCCACCGAGTGGAAGACGGCGGGCAGGCTGCGCGACTGGTCAGGCTGGGCCAAGGAATGCCAGGGCCGCAAGAAGACGATGAAGCGCAAGACGCATTTCGACCAGGTGCCGCTGAAGCCGCAGCGTGTCTACGAGGAGATGAACAAGGCGTTCGGCCGTGACGTTACCTATGTCACCACCATCGGCCTGTCGCAGATTGCCGGGGCGCAGTTCCTGCATGTCTACAAGCCGCGCAACTGGATCAATTGCGGCCAGGCCGGTCCGCTCGGTTGGACCTTGCCGGCAGCACTTGGCGTGCGCGCCGCCGATCCAGACCGCACCATAGTTGCGCTGTCGGGCGACTATGATTTCCAGTTCATGATCGAGGAACTGGCGGTCGGCGCGCAGCACAGGCTGCCCTACATCCACGTCGTCGTGAACAATGCCTATCTCGGCCTGATCCGCCAGGCCCAGCGCGGCTTCTCGATGGATTATGAGGTCAGTCTCGCCTTCGAGAACATCAACCGTACCGGCGATCCCGAGGCGGGCTACGGCGTCGACCATATCGCCGTCGCCGAGGCGATGGGCTGCAAGGCGGTCAGGGTGCGCAAGCCGGAGGAATTCGCCGGCGCCTTCAAGCAAGCGGAGCGGTTGATTAAGGAACACCAGGTTCCGGTCGTGCTCGAATTCATTCTCGAACGGGTCACCAACATCTCGATGGGGACCGAGATCGACAAGATCACCGAATTCGAGGACCTTGCCGAACGTCAGGAAGACGCGCCGACCGCGATCGTGATGCTCGACTAATTTTGTTTGAGCATCGGATTATCCCAAAACCGGTTTCCACTTTTGGGTCCGATGCTCCAGGGAGAAAGAGAATGCCGCGTTTTTCAGCCAATCTGTCGATGCTCTTTGGCGAGCATGATTTCCTCGACCGTTTCGATGCCGCCGCCCGCGCCGGCTTCAAGGGTGTCGAATATATCGGCCCTTATGATCACGCGCCCGATGTGGTGGCCGCGAGATTGAAGAAGAACGGCCTGACGCAAGTGCTGTTCAACCTGCCGGCGGGCGACTGGGCCAAGGGCGAGCGCGGCATCGCCGTGCTGCCGGATCGCGTGCCGGAATTCCGCCAGGGCATTGCCAAGGCGATCACTTATGCGCAGGCGCTTGGCTGCGGGCAGGTCAACTGCCTCGCCGGCATCGCGCCGCAGGGCATTGCACGGGATACGCTTGGAAATGTCTTTGCCGAAAATCTCGCCTTCGCGGCGGAGAAGCTGGAGCAGGCCGGCATCAAGCTGCTGATCGAACCAATCAACACGCGCGATATTCCCGGCTTCTTCCTGAACTATTCCGACCAGGCGCTGGCCCTGATCGACCGCGTTGGCTCGAAGAACCTGTACCTGCAATACGACATCTATCACATGCAGATCATGGAGGGGGATCTCGCCCGTAAAATCGAGGCAAACCTCGGCCGCATCGCGCATATCCAGCTTGCGGACAATCCCGGCCGTCACGAGCCGGGGACGGGCGAGATCAACTATCCTTTCCTCTACGACCATATCGATCGGATTGGTTATTCCGGCTGGGTGGGGGCGGAATACAAGCCGAAGGCGGGGACGGAAGCCGGACTGGGGTGGTTCAGGGAACTGACCGGGCGGGGAAGCGCGGCGGCGTAGCGGGAATTTTGCGCCACGGCACGCTGCCCTGACAGAGACGGAGAGAAACAATGGAAATCATCGGCTTCATCGGCCTCGGCATCATGGGCGCGCCTATGGCGGGGCATCTGCTCGACGCCGGCTACAGCGTCATCGCCAGCGACCACCGCTCCAAGCCGCCGGCCGATCTCATTGCCAAGGGCCTGAAGACGGTTACCGGCCATGCCGCCGTGGCCAAGGCCGCCGAGATCATCATCACCATGGTGCCGGATACCCCACAGGTGGCCGAGGTGCTGTTCGGCCAGAACGGCGTCGCGTCCGGCCTGACCAAGGGCAAACTCGTCATCGACATGAGTTCGATCTCGCCGATCGAGACAAAGGAATTCGCAAAAAGGATTAACGATCTCGGTTGTGCCTATCTCGATGCGCCGGTTTCGGGCGGTGAGGTCGGCGCCAAGGCGGCATCCCTCACCATCATGGTCGGCGGCGACGAAAACGCCTTCGAGCGTGCGAAACCGGTTTTCGAAAAGATGGGCAAGAACATCACCTTGGTCGGGCCGAACGGTGTCGGCCAGATCACCAAGGTCGCCAACCAGATCGTCGTCGCGTTGACCATTGAAGCAGTCGCCGAAGCACTTGTTTTTGCATCGAAAGCCGGCGCCGATCCGGCCAAGGTCAGGCAGGCGCTGATGGGCGGGCTGGCAGCGTCACGCATCCTCGAAGTGCATGGCGAGCGCATGGTCAAGCGCACCTTCGCTCCGGGTTTCCGCATCGAACTGCACCAGAAGGATCTCAACCTGGCACTGGAGGGTGCGAAGGCGCTCGGTGTGTCACTGCCCAACACCTCGACCACCCAGCAGCTGTTCAATTCCTGTGCGGCCAATGGCGGCGCGAAGGAAGATCATTCCGCGCTTGTGAGGGCACTGGAGCGGATGGCGAATTTCGAGGTCGGTGGCGAGCCAGCCGAAGTGAAAGGCAAAGCGGCATAGGTCGGGAGAGGGCGGCATAACGTTCCCAAGCCGTCACCTTTTGTCCTAACCCAGGAACGGGCTCCGGCAAGCGTCGCCGGAACCCGTTTTGATTCCTGGCGAGAGGCTTGCCGCTCCCAGTCAGCCGCGCTTCAGAAATGCCCGCGCCGCATAAAGGCTGACCGCCGCTGCATTCGACACGTTGAGCGAGCGGATAGCGCCGGGCATGTCGAGGCGGGCCAACGTCGTCACGGTCTCGCGCGTCTTCTGGCGCAGGCCCTTGCCTTCGGCGCCGAGCACCAGTGCTATCCGGTCTCCGGCAAAGCTGATTTCGAGTTCCGCCGGCCCGTCCGAATCAAGCCCGATGGTCTGGAAGCCGGCCTCGTGCAACTGGCCCAGCGCATCGGCGAGGTTCTTGACCTCGATCTGATCGATATGCTCCAGCGCGCCGGAGGCGGATTTTGCCAGCACGCCGGATTCCTGCGGACTATGGCGGGCCGTGGTAATCAACGCGCCGGCGCCGAAAGCCACCGCCGAACGCAGGATGGCGCCGACATTGTGCGGATCGGTGACCTGGTCGAGCACCAGCACCAGCCTGGTGTCGCCGAGTGCGTCGAGGCGCTTGGGCTTCAGCGGCTCCGCCTCGATCAGTACGCCCTGATGCACGGCGTCCGAGCCGGTAAGCTTGTCGATGTCCCTGGGTTCGACTAGTTCCGCCTTGAAGGGCAAGGCGGCGAGATCGGCTATCTCAAGGCGCTCGGCCGCATTGCGCGTCACCAGCATTTTCTTGATCCGGCGGCGCGGATTGTCGAGTGCCGCACGCACCGTATGCAGGCCGTAGAGCCGCACCAGCCCGTCGGCCGCGTTTTCGCCTGGTGGCACTGGTTGCCGGGGCTTGAACGCCGGCGCGCCGCCGCTTTTCTCGTCGCGAAAGGCGCGGCGCAGCTTCGCGTAGTGGGTGTCTTTCGGGGTATTGGAATTGTTGCTCATGGCCGGCTTCTATAGCCGTCTCCTCCCGCCAAGGATATGCCCTGTCGCCGCAGCCGGCGAACAACATCGAAAAACCCTTCCTGCGCGGTTGACACCCACTGGCCTTGCCGCCATAAGGCGCTTCGCTGGTTTCGGAGAAGACACAACTCGGGTCCGAAATTGGCGCGAATGCCTCGTTGCATGGCTCCGGCGGCAGATTGGAGAGGTGCCCGAGTGGTTAAAGGGGACGGACTGTAAATCCGTTAGCTTAGCTTACGTTGGTTCGAATCCAACCCTCTCCACCACTGCCGGCCCGGAAGCCCTGAAATGCGAAAACATCGGACCGAAAAGTGCATGGCACTTTTTAGGTGAATGCGGCACGTCAGCTTGCCGTCTGAGCCGCTCGCACGGAAACATGCCATCGCTTGATACGCATCTGGACCGGATCAGAATGGGGCAGAGGGTGATCGCAGGCACCGCTCTGTACGAAATCGACAATTGGCTCCTGTGTGAAAATGCGCGATCATTGGAAAATGGCACGCAAATTGGACGACAAACTCGATTGCAAGGCTTGCGGGACGATCCAGATGGACATTCCAGACAACGCCACGGAGTCGACGCCAATTTATTGCAGCAATTGCGGTGCTTTTCTCGGCGAATGGGGTGAATTACAGGACGATTTCTACCGCCAGGCTCGCGACGCCGAGGCATTCGACCTGCGCGACGGCAACATTATCAAGAAGTAGGATGCGATGAACGCAACCTCCGGATTGCTGCGGGGGGCTGGGTCGCCATGGGACCGCTCCTCTGTCGGCAGAGCTTATGGACAGGCCCTCCATTCGGTGAACGCTGTCAGCGCGTTTATGATCCGGCCAGCCGCATTTTGGTGGGGGCCGAATTCTCCGGTTTTGCGCCCTTGTCGAAGCACCGCCGCGCGATAATTCCCTTGAAGGCGTGGGCACTTCTCCCTCCACGACAGGAGCTGACCATGAAACACCAGACACTCGATCAACTGCAGGCCGTCGCCAGGATTGAACCCTCGGCGCCACATACGGAAATGACGCGAGATGAGCGCATCGCGCGATGGGCTGAACTTCTCGATCAGAATCCCGAGCGATGCCTTGGCGCGTTTACAGGCACCGAACACATGCATCCGGAAGCACGCGCCATGGCACGCGGCGAAGGGTCGGCAATAACTGTTGCCTTCGAAGACCCTATGCTGCGCGCGTCGGGTCTAAGGGATGACACCTATGGCGAGGCCAAGCGCTTCTTCGAACTGAACGACTGGCAACTGCATGACATCGTTTGCGATTGTCACGTAGGCGCTACCATGAAAGCGCGGTGGGCTGCGGCTCGGGTCCGCGCGACAATTGGCGGCAACAGGTTTCTTACCTGGTTGAGGCAAAGGATCATGTTCTGACGCGCCGGGCGGCTTAGGTGAGGATCGTCTCCTGTTCGCAACCGCGCGCGGTGCGACCCCACCTGACCCGTCTTGTCGATCAGTCCCTGTGCTCGTGGCATAGCCGAACGGCTGCACGATGACTTCCCTGCGTTTTGCCGGCTACGGCGGCGGCTAATCGTCTCCCTATGCCGATTGCGAAAGGGCACGGTTAAAGAGTAAGAGCATGCGCGTCTTGATGGTTTTCACGCTCCTGCTGGTTGCAATCGCAACAGCGCTCTCGCTTGCACATGCGTTAGAGCTACCGGGCAAAATGCGCCTGAAAGAGGCGACCTACAAGGCAGTGCAGACGATCTACTATCCCGGCTTCACGATCGGCGGTTTTGCCGAAATCGGAGGCATCCTCGCGCTCGCCATCCTGCTCTATTCGACGCCTTCTGCAAGTACTCGTTTCTGGTGGACGCTCGCGTCGCTATTCTTCCTGGCGGCGCAACACGCGACCTATTGGTTGGTCACACATCCCGTCAATAATTTCTGGGTGCGGGACGTCGCGATGCCGAGATCGGGCGTGGCGTTTTTCTCCATGTTTGCTCGGAAGCAAGATGGTGATTGGAGAGATTTCCGGAATATCTGGGAGATGTCGCACGTCATCAGAGCATGCCTTGCAATATCGAGCCTGACCTCAATCGCCGTTGCGGCAACGCTTTTTGCGGATGGCTGATCGGCGGGCGCCCGGCGGCAAGCCGGCAACCAAATTCGCGGAGCCTCGTTGTCGAACATCAGCCAGAGGAGGTTTCGATGAAGAAATCCTTGTCGCTTCTGGTGTTGGCTGCTGCCCTCGCGCTCGGTGCCTGTGATGACAGCACCGAACCGACGAAAGCCAACACCGACGCCGTCAACAAGAATCCGCAGGTTGACCAGGATGCCAGACCCATGTCGACGACTGGCGGCGACCAGCCGGTTACGGCGCCGGAGAGCAAATGAACCCTGTCTCATTTTGCGATACGCCACTGCTGCGCATCGCCTATCTCGATGGTGGCCCGCAAGACGGTCCGCCGGTCGTCCTGCTGCATGGTTGGCCAGACGACGCGACCACTTACGCGCGCATTTCGCCGGTCCTTCACGAGGCCGGCTTTCGGACGTTTTCGCCGTGGCTGCGAGGTTTTGGACAGACGTCGTTCCTGTCGAAAGAAACCATGCGATCCGGCGAAATTGCCGCAATGGCGCAGGACGTGCTGGACTTTGCCGATGCGCTTGGCGTCAGCCGCTTTGCGATCGTCGGTCACGACTGGGGCGCACGGATCGCCTACCTCCTGGCCTCGATCTTTCCCGATCGCATCAGTTGCTGCGCTGCGCTATCGCTTGGCTGGCAACCCGGCAAACCGGCAACGCCGGCGCCTGAACAGGCGAAGGCGTTTTGGTATCAATGGTTCATGGCAACAGCGCGCGGCGCCGAGTTCGTGCGAAAGAACCGCAAGGAATTTGCCAGATTCCAATGGGACAGCTGGAGCCCGTTGGGCTGGTTCGACGACACAATTTTCGATGAAGTGGCTGCATCCTTCGACAACCCGGATTGGCCGGACGTGACGTTGCATTCCTATCGGGTTCGCTGGGGTGAGGCGGAGCCCGATCCGTGCTACGCGGAGCTGGCCCGCCGGCAAACATCGGTCAAGATCATCACGGTGCCGACCTTGACGCTTCATGGTGGCGACGACCGTGTTGTACTGACCCCATCGTCGGAAGGACTGGAGGAGCATTTCACGGCGCCCTACAAACGAGTGGTCCTGGACGCAGTCGGGCACTTCCCGACACGTGAGGCTCCACACGAGGTTTCGCGGCTGTTGGCGAGCTTTCTCGACAGTTTCGGTAGCCGATAATCGCTTGGCTCGGCGGTCCATTGGCCTCACCGCACAAGCTGGAACCTGATCCATCGCCGCGCATTTCGTTTTCATTGATGGATCGAAACGCAATCTGACGATCAATCGATAGCCAGGGAGAATTCGGATGCAAACTTCAGTCGCAATGTCAGAACACGACTTTGGCCCACTGACGATAGAGCCGTTTGCCGGAACGGTGACCGTGCGATTTTCCGATGCTGTGGTCGCAGCCACGGAGCACGCGAAGCTAGTCAGGGAAGAGGGACAGGAGCCGACGTTCTTTATCCCTTTCGAGGACATCTATTTCGAGCTTTTCGAAAAGACCAACACCACAAGCAGCTCACCGCTCAAGGGAACCGCGAGCTATTGGCGGGTCCATGCCGTCGGTAGCTCGGCCGACGACTTCATGTGGGCATACGAGACGCCCGATACGGCAGCGCGGGCCATCGCAGGTCATGGCACCTTCGATCCGCAAAAGGCGCGCATCGATGTCGACCCTTTGGAGGACAAACGGCACACCCCGCATGTCATGGAATAGGACTATCTTCGATGTCGATGCCGGGCTTGGCATATGGTCCGTTGGGGCATCGGTGCATGCATGTCTGTGTCGATATGCAAAAGCTGTTTGCCGAGCCGTCGCAGTGGGCGACCCCCTGGATCACCCGTGTCCTTCCTCATATCGAAAGGTTGGTCGAAAGACGAGCGCCACAGACCGTCTTCACGCGCTTCCTGCCCGCGCAAAAGCCGGGGCAGGGCGTTGGTACATGGAAGCGTTATTATGAGCGCTGGGCCTCGATGGCGATCGAAAATGTTGGTCCCGAAATGGTCGGCCTGTTGCCGGCATTAGCCGCTTACTGCCCGCCAGCGGCCATCATCGACAAGCACATATACTCGCCTTGGTTCGAAGGTCACCTCCGGGCTTTTCTGAACGAACGCGACATCGATACGCTGGTCATCACCGGCGGCGAAACAGACGTGTGCGTTCTGGCCACGGTGCTCGGAGCGATCGATTTCGGCTATCGCGTGGTTCTCGTTACGGACGCGCTGTGCAGTTCTTCCGACGCAACGCATGACGCGCTGCTGACCGTTTATCACCAACGGTTCGCACAGCAGGTGGAGACCGTCGAGATGGAGACGGTTCTCTCGAACTGGATCTGACGTTGCCGGTCATTCGCCACATTCAATGCCGGCGACTTGCAATAAGTGCCGAGAAAACGCAGGCGGCAGAAGTTTTGGAATAGGTCGGCGGGGCGCGGTTATTTCGGCTGGCGCTTGTCGGGTTTTGGAGACCGCAGCAGCAAGGCGAGGGGAACAAACAGTGCCGTCGCGATGGCGCAGTAGCGAAAAACGTCGATGTAGGCGAGCAGCGAGGCCTGGCGCGCGATCAACTGCCCGAGCCAGCCGACGGCTTGCTGCTTGGCCTCAAGCATGTTCGAGCCCTGGGCGACAAAGTGATCCGTCACCTGACGCAGCAACTGCTGATAGGCCGACGACGATTGCGCGGTATGGCTGACAAGGTTCGATTGATGCAGCTGCGCGTTTTGCGCGATCACGGTGTTCGACAATGACACGCCGATGCTCCCGCCGATGTTGCGGGCGACGTTGATCAGCGCCGACGCCTGGTTGGTCTTCTGCGGCGCGAGGCCGACATAGGCCGCCGTCGAAATGGGAATGAACAGGAACGGCAGGCCGATCATCAGGAAGATGCGCGCGAAGGCAAAGAAGCGGAAGCTTGCATCCGGGGTGAGCGACGTCATGTGCCACAAGGCGACCACGACAACGGACATGCCCATCACAATCAGATATTTGGGCTGCACCAATCCGGCGGCAAATCCGGAAATCGGCATCAGGATCAGCATGGCGATGCCGCCGGGCATCATGGAAAGGCCCGACAGGGTGGCCGTATAGTCGAAGGCGGTCTGTTGCAGCTGCGGCATCAACTGCGTGGTGCTGAACAAAACGGCGCCGACCGCCATCATCACCAGGAACGACGTGCCGAACTGGCGGGAGAATAGCAGGCGAATATCGACGATCGGATCGCGGTGACGGAACTCCCATGGGATGAGCAGCAGGAACGAGATCGCCGAAATCACGGCAAAAGTCGCGATGAAACCCGATGCGAACCAGTCGTTGCGCTGACCCTCATCGAGGAAGATTTCCAGGCAGCCAAGAGCGGTGGCGACCAGGATGAACCCGACCCAATCTATTCTGAGGCCGCCCTTCAGCCGCTCCTGACGTTCGCGCTCGATCACCTCCGGCTCGACAAGCAGCCACTGCACCAAGGCAAGCGACATGATGCCGAACGGCACGTTGATGAAGAATATCCAGTGCCAGGAGAAATGGTCGGTCAGCCAGCCGCCGAGGGTCGGCCCGACTGTCGGTGCGACGATGACGGCGACGCCATAAAGGGCAAAAGCCTGGGAACGCTTCTCCGGCGGAAAGGTATCGGCAAGTATGGACTGTTCGCTCGGCGCCATGCCGCCGCCGCCGAGACCCTGCAGGATCCTGAAGAAAATAAGCATTTCCAGATTGGGCGCGAGGCCGCACAACAGGGATGCGATGGTGAACGTTGCCACGCAAAGCATGTAGTAGCGCTTCCGCCCGATCACGCTGGCCAACCAGCCGCTGACCGGGATGATTACGGAATTCGCGACCAGATAGGTAGTGATCACCCAGGTGCTCTCGTCCATCCCGGCAGCCAGGCTGCCGGCGATGTTGCGCAGGGCCACGTTGGCGATCGAGGTATCC
The DNA here is from genome assembly GCF_037179725.1 of Mesorhizobium sp. Cs1321R2N1. Classification (NCBI taxonomy): domain Bacteria; kingdom Pseudomonadati; phylum Pseudomonadota; class Alphaproteobacteria; order Hyphomicrobiales; family Phyllobacteriaceae; genus Mesorhizobium; species Mesorhizobium sp. Cs1321R2N1. Next base: position 14,405 of record NZ_JAPYKP010000005.1, read on the forward strand.
AGCACCAGCATGAAGGTGGCGATGGAGACGACGATGGCGATCAGCCACGGGTTGCGCCCGCCGGCGGCGGACCGGCTTTCGCTTTGGTCGCTGGAGATTTCGCCAGTCATCGCACCTTGACCGTCGGCACCACCGACAGGCCCGGCCCCAGCAGCACGCCGGGCGCTTTGTCGAAGACGATCTTCACCGGCACGCGCTGCACCACCTTGACGAAGTTGCCAGTGGCGTTTTCGGCCGGCAGCAGGCTGAAGGCGGTGCCGCTACCCGCCTGGATGCTGTCGACGCGGCCATGAAAAGATCTTTCCGGATAGGCGTCGATGTCAATGTCGACCGGCTGTCCCGGCCGCATCAGATCGAGCTGTGTCTCCTTGAAGTTGGCCTTCACCCAGACTTCGTCGGGAACAAACATCATCAGAACCTGGCCTGGCTGGGCATAGGTGCCGTTGGCGACCGAAATGCTGGTTGCCCGCCCGGAGACCGGTGCGGTGACGGTTGTGCGGGACAGCATCGTACTCGCCTGGTTCTGGCTGGCCTTGGCCTGATCGAGCTTGGCTTCGGCGCTCTTGGCCTGCGCCTGCAAAACAGCGACCTGGCTCTTGGCGGCAGCCACATTGGCTTGGGCGCTGTCGAGAGCAGCCTGGTCCTGGCGCAGCGTGGAAGCGGCCTGCTGCGCCTGCTGTTGGGTGGCTGTGCCCTTGGCAAGAAGTTCACGGTTCCGCTGGTCCTCGGCTTTGGCGAAATCGAGGGCGGCCTGCGCTTGCGCCATCTGCTTCTGCGCTTCATCGATCTTTGCGTTTTGAGCTGCGATCTGAGCCCCTACGTCGACAATGTCGGCCTGCGCCGAGGCCACCCCGGCATCGGCCTGCTTGAGGCTGGCCCGATAGTCGCTGTCATCGATGCGCAACAGGACGTCGCCCGCCTTGACCGGCTGGTTGTCGGTCACGGCAAGGTCAGTGATCCGTCCTGATATCTCGGCGCTGACCGTTATCGTGCGGGCGTCGATAAAAGCGTCGTCGGTCGATTCATACTGGCGGGCATTCAGCCACCACATGACCAGCCCCACCGCAGCCAGCAGCAGCACGATCAGAATTGCAACGGACGCGTAAGGATGCCGCCGGGGAAAACCTAGGAGGCTGGGCTTTTGTTCAACCGCCTCCTTGTTCCGCGTCTCGCGCTCCGGAGCGATAGGCTCCGCCACATCGCCCATGCGTTTTGGCGACGCATCCGGTCCGGCCTTGCTCGAAGCGCCGCGCGCATTCCTGATTCTGTCTGGTTCTTCAGTCTCGGTTTTTGCGTCCACGGGGAGAACTTTCACGGATGGCGCCGACCGCTTTAACGACCGACTAAACGACAGCTCTTCACAAAAGTTCCTGACGAACAGGCTGGGCGGCATTGGTCGGGGATCAGCTCCAAAGCCACTCAACGGACGGCAAATCTGATCACCGCGATGAGGATCACGATGCCGACCAGTCCTGCGATGAAGATGATCCGGCGTGTGCGGGTGCGCAGGATGATCTCACCTTGCCGCGCCTGTTCAGCCGAAAAGACAGGGCCTTCGTCACCATTTCGATCGCTGCGCCGATCGCTCGGATCATTGCTCATGATCGCCTCCTTCCTGGAAACCTGTCGAGGACAACCACGGCCTTGCGGCTTAAGTTCCGCACGGCCGTCCAGCAAGAGAAACGATCACAGCGGTGTGAGGAGGGAACTTTGCCTCCCACGAGCAGTTTGGTCCGCTTGAGACTCCAGCCAGCCGGAAAGCCAGCCATGTCCAATTCCACAAATCGCAGCGGCCTGAGCAGACGCACCTTCATGACGGGTTCTGTTACGGCGGCGGCCGCAGTGCCTCTCATGGCCACCTCGGCAAGAGCCGTCGAGCCATCGCCCGCCAGAGCGGTCGGACCGCGCGACCTGTCGACGATCTCGCTTCGGATCAACAAGCAGGCCTACACCCTAGCACTCGACAATCGCACGAGCCTGCTTGACGCCCTGCGTGATCATGTTGGCCTGACCGGTACCAAGAAGGGTTGCGACCACGGCCAGTGCGGCGCCTGCACCGTTCTTGTCGATGGGAAGCGGGTGCTATCCTGCCTGAGCTTCGCCGTCATGAACCAGGGACTCGAGGTCACGACTGTCGAAGGCCTGGCTTCGGCCGACGGCGAACTGCACCCGGTACAGCAGGCGTTCGTCGATCATGACGCCTTTCAATGTGGCTACTGCACGCCGGGCCAAATTATGTCCGCCATCGGTTGCATCGATGAAGGCCATGCCGGTTCGGAGGATGACATCCGCGAATATATGAGCGGCAATCTGTGCCGGTGCGCGGCCTATCCGAACATCGTTGCGGCGATCATCCAGGCACGCGACGAGATCAGGAGAGCCTAGGATGCGTCCCTTCCTCTATGAAAGACCAACGAGCGTCTCGGCGGCGATCGCCATGGCGTCTCATCTTGAGGCCAGGCATGTTGCGCCAACACAGGCCAACACCCAGTTCATCGCCGGCGGCACCAATCTGGCCGACTACATGAAGCTGGGTGTCGCGCAGCCGGAGCGGTTGCTCGACCTTAACGAGCTTGCCGAGCCTGCTTTGCGTCAGATCAAAACCGACGACGACACCATCCGTTTCGGTGCGCTGGTTCGCATGGGTGAGGCAGCCGACAACAATGAAGTCAGGCGCCGCTGCCCGCTCCTTGCCGACAGTCTGAAATTCGCCGCCAGCGGCCAGCTTCGCAATATGGCCAGCCTCGCCGGCAATATCCTGCAGCGAACGCGATGCGAGTATTTTCGCGAAACCTCCTGGCCGTGCAACAAGCGGGAGCCCGGCTCCGGCTGTGCGGCGATGGAAGGGGTAAACCGCCAACATGCCGTGCTCGGCGTCAGCGATGCCTGCATCGCTACCTATCACGGTGATTTCGCGCAGGCGCTGATTGCGCTTGGCGCGGTCGTTGAAGTGGAAGGGCGGCGTGGCCAGCGCAAGATCCCGTTCGCCGGGCTGCACCGGCTTCCCGGCGACACGCCCAACATCGAGACGGATCTGGCCGCCGATGAAGTCATCGTCGCCATCGATGTTCCGCTTGGCGCATGGAGCCGTCGCTCGCGCTACCTGAAGATACGCGACCGCGAATCCTACGCATTCGCGCTGGCTTCGGCGGCGGTTGCGCTGGAGATGGATGGAAACACGGTCGGGCAAGCGCGCATCGCGCTCGGCGGCGTCGCGACGGTGCCGTGGCGCGCGAGGGCGGCGGAGGATGCGCTGCGCGGCAATGCCCTCGACGACAAGACCGCGGCAGCTGCGGCCGAAGCCGCATTCGCCGATGCCAGGCCACGAGAACACAACGCATTCAAGATACCGCTGGGAAAGCGCACGCTGGTGCGAGCGCTGCTCGAAACCCGTGACATGAAGGTCTGAGCCATGAATCAAGCCGCGCCAGTTCCAAAAGAAAACCAGGGCCAACCGGTTGTCCGCATCGACGGCAGGCTGAAGGTTACCGGACAAGCCAGCTATCCGGCCGACATCACCACGGCCAATGTCGCTTATGGCGCTCTTGCCACCAGCAGCATCGCTCGGGGCAAGGTTTCCAAACTCCATACCGATGACGCCAGGGCCGTGCCCGGAGTGCTGGACATCATCACCTATGGCGACATGGATCAGACGGACACTCCGAAATTTGGCAACACCGGTGCGAGTTCTATCGCACCCCTGCATGACAAGACGATTTTCCACGACGGCCAGATCATCGCTCTGGTCGTTGCCGAGACATTCGAGGCGGCGGAGGAAGCGTCGATGTTGATCCGCGCCGACTACGAAGACGAACCGCCCAGCGCCAGCTTCGATTCCAAAGGCGTGAAAGTGGAACCGGCGGCCGGCAAAAGCCCGATGTTGCAGGAGGATGTCAAAGCAGGCGACTTCGACGCTGCCTATGCATCCGCTGCCGTCAAGATCGACCAAAAATACTCCACACCGACCCAGCATCACAATCCGATCGAACTGTTCTCGACCACGGCGATGTGGCAAGGCGATCAACTCACCGTCCACGAGCCAAGCCAGAATGTCACCGGCTGGAAAATCGAACTTGCCCGGCAGTTGAAGATCGATCCTGCCAATGTGCGGATTGTCAGCCCTTATGTCGGGGGCGCCTTCGGTTCCAAGGGACCGATGACGGCTCGCACGGCAATTGTCGCGGTTGCCGCGCGTCGTGTTGGGCGGCCGGTACGCTGCGTCGTCAGCCGCATGCAGGCCTTCAACACCCAGACCTATCGCGCCGAGACCAGGCATCGAATCCGCATAGGCGCCAGCAAGGACGGCCGCATCACGGCGTTCGGACATGAGGGCTGGGAGGTGACGTCACGCCCTGACCCTTATGTCGTCGGCGGCACGTCCGCCACCGGCCGCATGTACAATTACGGTTCGGTGCTCACTCATGTTTCGGTCGTCCATGCCGACCGCAACACACCGGGCTACATGCGCTCACCGCCGGAGACGCCCTACGTCTACGCGCTTGAGAACGCCATGGACGAAATGGCTGTGGCGCTCGGCATGGATCCCGTCGAGTTTCGGCGCATCAACGAGCCTGAAAGAGAGCCTATCGGCGGCAAGCCATTCTCCAGCCGGTCGCTGGTCAAATGCTACGACCAGGCTGCGGAGGCCTTCGGCTGGTCGAAGCGTAATGCGGCGGTCGGATCGATGCGGGAGGGCGACTGGCTGGTCGGCATGGGGTGCGCGACCGCAATCTATCCCACGGCAAGCGCGCCATGCGCGGCCCGTGTTCGCCTGACCGCCGATGGACAAGTTCGCGTTCAGTGCGGCTCGCATGAGATCGGCACTGGTGTGCGCACCATCGCCGGGCAGATGGCCGCCGAACGTCTGGGGATAGGGATGGACAAGATCAGCGTCGAGATGGGCGACAGCGCCCTGCCGCCGGCGCCGGTCTCGGGCGGCTCGATTTCGACAGCGAGCGTCTGCTCGGCGGTTCTGAAGGCCTGCGACGCGGTGCGTGCCAAACTTTTCGCGGCAGCCGTCGCTGGAGACGGGCCGCTGGCCGGTTCCGGCAATGCCAAGCTGGAGATGGAGCAGGAGAAGATCGTGGCAAGCGGCGGCAAATCCGCCAAGCTGTCGGATGTCTTCAAGGCGATGCAGATCGGCGCGATAGAGGAATACGCCGAGTTTGCGCCGAAGGGTTCGACGCCGGAAGCACTGAAGAAGCTCTATGCCGGGCAAGCGGAGTTCCACGGCGGCGATCAGGACAAGGACTCCGTGAAATATGCCTTTGGCGCTGAATTCGTCGAAGTGCGCGTCAACAGCTACACACGCGAAATCCGGGTACCGCGCGTGGTCGGTGCCTTTGCGGCGGGACGCATCATGAACACGCGCACCGCGCGCAGCCAACTGATGGGCGGCATGATCTGGGGTATCGGCCAAGCCCTTCACGAGGCGACGGAAATCGACCGGCGCAACGCCCGCTACGTCAATCGTGACCTGCAGGACTACCTGGTGCCGGTCAACGCCGACATCAAACAAGTCGACGTCATCCTCGTTCCCGAGGTCGACCTGGACGTCAATCCGGCCGGCGTCAAAGGCTTGGGGGAGCTCGGCAATGTCGGGACCGCGGCGGCCGTGGCGAGCGCCGTGTACCATGCCACGGGCAAGCGCATTCGAGACTTGCCGATCAGGATAGACGATTTGATAAGCTGACGATCACAGGTCGCGACAGGGGGGTGACTGACGCGTAGGCTCAAAGATCCGCGGCTTTTCAAGCGCGCGACCATGCCTGCCGATCAGGGGTATCGCGGCCTCTTGCGCCAGCATCAGAGGGTTTTGCGCAGGAAGATGCGGGCAGCGTCGTGAAGGCCAAACTCAACCCTGCCAAATTCCTCGTAGCCGTGACGAACATAGAAGCCAGGCGCCTGGAAGCTGCTGGTCTCGACCACCGCACGTTGGCAACCGCGCTTCCTCGCTTCCGCTTCCACGGCAGAGAGCAGGCGGCTGCCATGTGATCTGCCCCGAATGCTTTCAGGCACGAAGAACATGTCGAGGAACAGCAAGCCGAGTTCGGTCCTGCCCCACAGGCCGCCAAGGACGTTTCCCGAGGTGTCGCGCAATACGGCGCCGATCGGCACGCGGTCGTCAACGCCGGTTTTGGCCACATTGTAGCGATAGAGGGCGGCGCCCGCCTCCGCCTTGGCGCCCATTCCCCCTGACCAGCTGAACATGGACGTCTGGCATTTGGTGTTCCGTGGCCGCAGCCTCGAGACCGGTGTCGGATCGGATCCTGGTCTCTCTTGAAAGGTCCGAACTATTTACCGGCCCCACCTCCGACGGCCATCCGGACGCCAAGACCGACGATGCAGCAGCCGGCTATCCGTTGCTGCCAAAGCCTGATGCCCGGCCGCCGCATGATCCATTCACCCAGTGTGCCGGATGCGACTGCATAGGTTCCCAGAACCAGTACGCCAGTCAGTTTCTGGGTCGCGCCAAGCAACAGCATCTGCAGCCAGACCGAGCCGCGGGTCGGATCGACGAACTGAGGCAGAAAGGCGATCATGAAGGTCATGGGCCAGGGATTTATGAGATTGGCGACCATGCCTTCGCGCATCGCGGCGAGCGGCCCCACGCGCCTGATCTGATCGACCTCCAGGTCCTCCTTCGTCCCGGACAGTAAACGTATGCCCAGCCAGACCAGATAGGCTGCTCCGGCCCAGCGGAGCGCATCGAACGCCAGTGGCGATGCACGCAACAGCGAGGAGACACCCAGGGCGATTAGAGGCAATTGTACCAACCCAGCGCCCAATGTCATTCCCACGACCGTAAACAGCGCCGTGCCACGCCCTTGCCCGATGCCACGGGCCATCACAAGCATGCTGTCGGGGCCAGGTGGCATCTGCAACAGGATCACGGTACCGACAAAGGCAAACCAGAGATGGGTATCCATTCTCGTTCCTCCGCCTTGAATCTGGCTTACTTTTCAACCTTCGGGCTCTGCTTCCCATGCTTTTGCATGAGATGTTGATCGGACAATGAGGTCGAGCCTGGCCTGCAATTTCGGCTGGGTCGCGAGAGGCTCCTTGACCTTCGGAACCTTGTCGAATAGCTAGGGCATGCGTGCGCGGGTATGGTGAAATGGTATCACATGAGCCTTCCAAGCTCTTGGTGCGGGTTCGATTCCCGCTACCCGCTCCAGGTTTCCAGCGACACCGTCGGCAAGCCGAAACACTGCGCGGCAAGCGCGCAGCGCTTCAGGCATCGGTGTGCGCCGCGCTAGCTGTTGAACGCTGACGCGACCTGGTGCTGTTGCGGCATCTGGCCGTTCGGCGTCAGCTTGTCGACGATGCCGGGTAGGGCCGCGGATAGTTGCTTGAGCAATTCCTGCTCGTCGAGCCCTGTCCGTTGGGCGATCTCGCGAATGACCTGCGGTCCGATCGCGTTGCCCAGCTCATTGGCGTTGATCGACTGGTTCTGCCCTGTGCCGACCCAGGAGTCGGCGACATTGCCATGGCCGGCGTTCTTGAGCTTGTCGAGCAGGCCGCCCAGTCCGCCGAGCAGGCCGCCGTCACCGGACGTGGTTCCGACGGGTGTGGGATCGGCCGGCGCGGGAGCTTGAGGCTGCTCCGGCTGTTCGGCACTTCTGCCGCTCAGCATCTTTCCGACCAGCAGGGCACCGAGCGCGATCATCAGCGGTTTGGTGATGTTGCCGCCGGGAACGGCGTTGTCAAAAAGTCCCATAGTGGATCCTCCATCTAGCCAAGCCCGGCCCATCTTCAACAATGACGCAATCGGGCGGAATTTCAACCTGGCTTGTGGTTTTGACATTCATATGAAAATGTCCGGTTGGCGGAGGAATGGAGAGGAAAAAATGGGTATCATCAGCTGGATCATTCTCGGCGTCATCGCTGGCTTCATCGGCAGCAAGATCGTCAACAAGACGGGTCAGGGCATGATCATGGATATCGTGCTCGGCATTGTCGGTGCCATCGTAGGGGGCCTGATCTTCAGTGCCTTCGGTGCTTCGGGCGTCACCGGCCTCAACATCTACAGCCTGATCGTCGCGGTCGTGGGCGCCGTCGTGGTGTTGTGGGCCTACCATCAGTTCGCGGGCAAGCGCACCATCTAGACGTGTCGGCAGATTACCAGCTCTGCCGAATCCTGAATTGCGATAATCCGCCGTTGGTGCTGCCTGCACTGACGGTGTTGGAACCTACAATGCCGGTGTGCCGCCGCGGATCAGGCGACCACGGCCAGCCGGCGCTTGCGCTGGTCCAGCGACACGATGGTCAACCCACTGCAGACGACCAGCAGGATGCCGCAGACCGCCAGTGCATTGGGGAATTGCCCGAACACCAGCAGGCCCGAAATGACGGCCCAGACCGTGAAGCAGTAGTAGAAAGGCGCTACCGCTCCGGTCGGCCCGACGCGATAGGCCATGAAGATGAAGAAGTGGCCGAAGATCAGGAAGAAACCGGCTCCCGCCATCAGCAGCAGGTGGTGCGCCTCCGGCGCTACCCAGCGCTCGGAAACCAGATGCGCGGCGCCGGCGCCGATCAGGACCACGACGACCGCCGAGATCGCCACGATCATTCCTGGCACTTCGGCGGTGATCTTGCGGCCGGCCAGATCGCGGGCGGCGGCGAATGTCGCGTTGCCGAGGGCCAGCAAGGCGTAGACCGAAATGCCTTGCATGGTCGGTTGCGCCACCATCAGCGCGCCGATGAAGCCCAGCCCGATCAGCGCCATGCGCTGGCCGCCGATGCGCTCGCCAAACAGGATCGAGGATCCGACCAGCATCAGCAGCGGCGTGATCTGCCCCAGCGCGGTGGAATCGGCGATCTGCATGTTGGCGAGCGCGACGACGTAACAGAGGATCGCCGCCAGTTCGAGCAGGTTCCTGCGCAGCACGCGCTTGTCGAAGATCAGGGGGATCTGCTTGCCGTAGCCGAGCGCAAACAGCAGCGGAAGGCCCCACAGCGTTGCCGCGGCACCACGCAGGAACAGCACTTCGTAGGACGGCAAGCCCGTAGTGGCGAGCTTCATCATCGTGTCGTTGACCAGATATGACCCGGTCGAGACGATCATGAACAGCGGGCCGCGAATGGCAGTCGGGATGAATTGCATCGGCGCAGGAAATCAGACCCGGATCGCCGCCGCAATGGGCCATGGGCCGCCGGCAGATCCGACAGCGACAGACACGCAGGCCTGCGGAATCCTCCGATTTTCCGTCGGACCTTCGCCCATTCCCTTTTCAACGGCGGGTCCCTATATCAGCGCCATATCCCCGAAATCGGATCATGGGTTCTGGCCGAGTGAGATGGCGTCCGGGCAAAAGACGCTTGTGTTTTTTGGCCTTTCTCGCTAATCGCCCCGCATTCGACTGAACTGAAGGTCCAGGCCGTCCAAGGAAAGAGACTATGGCAAAAGGTAAATTCGAGCGCACTAAGCCTCATGTGAACATCGGCACGATTGGTCACGTCGACCATGGCAAGACGTCGCTGACGGCTGCGATCACCAAGTATTTTGGCGAATACAAGCGCTATGACCAGATCGACGCGGCGCCGGAAGAGAAGGCGCGCGGCATCACGATCTCGACGGCTCACGTCGAATACGAGACGGCCAACCGCCACTACGCGCATGTCGACTGCCCCGGCCACGCCGACTATGTGAAGAACATGATCACCGGTGCCGCGCAGATGGATGGCGCGATCCTGGTCGTGTCGGCCGCCGACGGCCCGATGCCGCAGACCCGCGAGCACATCCTGCTTGCCCGTCAGGTCGGCGTGCCGTCGATCGTGGTGTTCCTGAACAAGGTCGATCAGGTCGACGACGCCGAGCTGCTCGAACTGGTCGAGCTCGAGGTTCGCGAGCTTTTGTCGAAGAACGAATTCCCCGGCGACGACATTCCGATCGTCAAGGGTTCGGCGCTGGCGGCGCTTGAGGATTCGAACAAAACGATCGGCGAGGACGCGATCCGCGAGCTGATGGCTCAGGTCGACGCCTACATCCCGACGCCGGTTCGTCCGCTCGACAAGCCGTTCCTGATGCCGATCGAGGACGTGTTCTCGATCTCGGGCCGCGGCACGGTGGTGACCGGCCGCGTCGAGCGCGGCGTGGTCAAGGTCGGCGAGGAGCTGGAAATCATCGGCATCCGTCCGACGACCAAGACGACCTGCACGGGCGTCGAAATGTTCCGCAAGCTGCTCGATCAGGGCCAGGCCGGCGACAACATCGGCGCGCTGCTGCGCGGCGTCGACCGTGAAGGTGTCGAGCGCGGCCAGGTTCTGGCGAAGCCCGGCACGGTGAAGCCGCACAAGAAGTTCGTGGCCGAAGCCTACATCCTGACCAAGGACGAAGGTGGCCGTCACACGCCGTTCTTCACCAACTACCGTCCGCAGTTCTACTTCCGCACGACCGACGTGACCGGCATCGTGTCGCTGCCGGAAGGCACCGAGATGGTGATGCCCGGCGACAACATCACGGTCGATGTCGAGCTGATCGTGCCGATCGCCATGGAAGAGAAGCTGCGCTTCGCCATCCGTGAAGGCGGCCGCACCGTCGGTGCCGGCATCGTCGTCACCATCAAGGAATAATCGAGACCGGCTCTGCCGGATCGACAAGGAAAGGGCGGTCTTCGGGCCGCCCTTTTTCGTTTACTTGCGCTTGGCAGCGCAAGTATTGCCAGGGTTGGTTCAAACCTGTTGCAAGCGCCATGGCTGCAACTAGTATAGGTTGCACTGAGGGAGTTTTGCCAACAGTGGTTCCAAGGCGCTGTTTTGATGGGAAGGCATGGCGGTTATGGGCACTGGTTTGCCTCGTCGTCGTTATGCTGCTGCCTGTTCTGACAGCGCGAGCGGAGGATGGGCCTCCCGACATCCCGTCCATGCGCTTCGTCGTCGTGCGCAGCAACGCTCCGGGATGCGAACCCAACTGTCCTGAGTGGATATCGGCGGACGGCACCATCGCCGCCGGCACGCCGGCGCTCCTCAAGCGCACGCTCAAGGCGCTCAAGGGAAGGCAATTGCCGGTGGTCGTCAATTCGCCCGGCGGTAATGTCGATGCGGCGCTGGCACTTGGCCGGATGATCCGCAAGAACAAGCTCGATGTCGCCGTCGGCGTGACGGTTTTTTCCGGTTGCCAGCCCGAAATTGAGAACTGCAAGGACAACAAGGGCAAGAGCGCCGACTATTTCGGGATAGTCCATGACGACGGAGCCATGTGCAATTCGGCCTGTCCGCTGATGTTTTCCGGCGGTGTCCGCCGCGTGATCGGAGATTTCGGCTATCTCGGCGTCCACCAGATCACCACCACATATCACCGGGAGAAACTGCTCTACCGGACCACGTACCGGATCGTGAACGGCAAGAAGAAGATCATCAGCACCAAAGTGGTCAGCCGTAAAAACGCAGGCAGCTACAAAACCTACGAGATGAGCAGGGCCGTCGAGAAGACGCTTTCGGCGTACCTGAGGGAAATGGGGATAGGCGACGGCGTGCTGGAAATCATGAAGGCTACGCCGGCCAGCGAGATTCGTCAGATTCCGCTCGAGGCCATGTTGACGATGAAGCTGGTCACCAGCCGGGACGCAGTGGATCTGTTGACCACGGCAAGCCTCTGCGGGCTTGGCCAGCCGGCCACGAACTGCCGGGAAATAGCTGGACCTGCAAACAAGACGACGCCATCGGCCGCCCTCAAGCCCATGACTGCCGTACCGGTTCAACCGGACGCCGCGAAGGCCGGCGGGGACATGCGCTTTGTCGTGGTTCGCGGCAGCAATCCGCTGTGCAACCCCGATTGTCCGGAATGGATATCGGCGGAAGGTCCGATCACCGGCCAGACGCCGCAGAAGCTGCGGCAGTTGCTGGCCACGCTTGGCAATTGGCGGCTGCCTATCGTCATCAGTTCACGCGGAGGCGATCTGTCCAGCGCTCTCGCAATGGGACGACTTATCCATGAAAGAAAGCTCGACATAGCCGTTGCCCGGACAGATTTCGTCGACTGCGACCCCGGCGTGTGGAATTGCCTCGCCACCGAAGGAGCCTATGCCGGATTGAGCATCGATGCGGGGGCGGAGTGCGATTCTGCCTGTGCGCTCGTGTTTGCCGGCGGCGCCAGACGGCTTGTCGGCCCCCGGGCGCGGCTCAGCCTGTATCCGATGGGACAGAAGCTGGTGGTCAGGGCGTATCTCAATGAGATGGCGATCGGTCCCGCTCTGTTCGCCGCGGTCGAGCGACGCTCGGCCGAGGAGCAACTTGACGCAGACATGATGCGCAGGGTTGGACTGACAACAGGACCGCAATCGGTCGACGCGTTGACCGGCTCCACGATTTGCAAGGCCGTTGCCAAGCCCGACAATTGCCGAGGCCTGCCAGCCGCCAACGCACAGGCCGACGCACCTGCCAGGCTGTAGAGCACGGCGACGTCGAAACTGCCCATCGAGGCAGGTTGAGCCATATCCGATTTCCGCTATCGTCGCGGCCGCGGGGCCGGCGAAGGATCAAGAATGAGCCAGGACGTTCCGACACTCTACGAATGGGCCGGCGGCGCCGCGGCGCTAAACCGGCTGACGCAAACCTTCTATGACAAGGTGGCACAAGACCCGGTCGTTGGCCCGGTGTTCAAACATATGTCGCCGGATCACCCCGCCCATGTCGCCGCCTTCATCGGCGAGGTCTTCGGCGGACCGAAAACCTACAGCGAAGACTTTGGCGGCCATCGCGAAATGGTCATGCATCATCTGGGCAAGCATTTGACCGAGGAGCAGCGCCGCCGCTGGATCAATCTTCTCGCCGATGCGGCGGATGAAGTTGGTTTGCCGGACGATCCCGAATTCCGTTCTGCCTTCATGGGCTACATCGAATGGGGATCGCGGCTGGCCAAGATGAATTCCAATCTCGGCGAGACCTGCGATCCCGAGACCGAACCGATGCCGGCCTGGGGCTGGGGCGTGCCCGGCGGGCCGTACCGGGTGCCGGACAAAAAATAGCTTCCGGTTGCCGGGGAGGTGGAGGGCCGGTGCCGCAGATGCCAAGGTCGTGCGCCGGCGCGAGTGGGATGGACCGGGCTTCGAACATCTTGTGCCGCGGGGGGCAGGCGGGGCGGTTTCTGGCTGAGTTGCCGACTATCCCGATTTCTGGCGCAGGGTTAAGGCATGTTTGCTTGCAAACCGCTCTTTACAGAGCGTGCGGAAGCTTTTAGGAAGCGCCTGCGCCGAGGCGCACGTGTACGGGCATAGCTCAGTTGGTAGAGCGGCGGTCTCCAAAACCGCAGGTCGTAGGTTCGAGCCCTGCTGCCCGTGCCATTTCTAGAGATGGCATCACAACGATTTTTGCGGGCGGTCTTTGAAAATCGGTGACCCGCTTGCCATATTAGGCTCATTGGGGCATAAAGGTGCCATAGCCGGAACGGAACGACTGGATGGTTCCGAGGCGGCGTTTGGTCATAAAGCGGACACTTGCCACTTGCGTGGATCAAGAATCGGTTTTATGTAGACGAAACAGACACGCGACGCGTGAAGCTGGGAAGCCGGCTTTACGCGTCTGATTTGCATGGGCGAAATGATTGCGCTGATTCGGCGCGAGATTGGGCTCAGGCGGCACGTCCCGGCCAGCGGGATCATCCAGGGGGCCCGGCCAACGGGTCTTGAAGACAGGCGGCATATGGCTTCGAAAACCACAAATCCTTTCGTCTTTCTCCAGCAGGTGCGCGCGGAGACAGCCAAGGTGACTTGGCCGTCGCGCCGCGAGACGATGATCTCGACGATCATGGTCCTGGCCTTCGCTGTGATCGCGATGATCTTCTTCTTCACCGCCGATCAGCTCATGGGCCTCGCGGTCGAGCAGATTCTGGGCATTGGACGCTAAGTCCGGCGATTAGGAGAAGTCGTAAAAATGGCTACGCGCTGGTACATCGTCCACGCCTATTCGAACTTCGAGAAGAAGGTCGCTGAGGACATCGAGAACAAGGCCAAGCAGAAGGGTCTGTCCGCCGATATCGAGCAGATCGTGGTGCCGACCGAGAAGGTCGTCGAGGTTCGTCGCGGCCGTAAAGTCGACGCCGAGCGCAAGTTCTTTCCGGGCTACGTGCTCTTGAAGGCTAATTTGACCGACGCCGTGTTCTCGCTGGTCAAGAACACGCCGAAGGTCACCGGTTTCCTCGGCGACTCCAAGCCGGTGCCGATCACCGAGGCGGAAGCGCAGCGCATCCTGAACCAGGTGCAGGAAGGCGTCGAGCGGCCGAAGCCCTCGGTCACCTTCGAGATCGGCGAGGCGATCCGCGTTTCGGATGGTCCCTTCGCGTCGTTCAACGGTTTCGTCCAGGAAGTGGATGAGGAGCGGGCGCGGCTCAAGGTGGAAGTTTCGATCTTCGGGCGCGCCGTGCCTGTCGATCTGGAATTCGGGCAGGTCGAAAAGGGCTGATCCGAAATCCCTGATGCCGGTCTGGCGATCAGGGGAGGCGGTGCGGCAACGCGCGGCCTAGAGAACGGTGGGAGGCGAAGGCGGCTTTAGCCGGCCGCAAGAACCGCACCACCAGACTGCAACCGCCGGTGTTTCCCAGATCGCGGGGCCGGCATAGACAAAGGCAGGAAAAGAGATGGCTAAGAAAATTGCAGGCCAGCTCAAGCTCCAGGTCTCCGCGGGATCGGCTACGCCGTCGCCCCCGATCGGCCCGGCGCTTGGGCAGCGCGGCATCAACATCATGGAGTTCTGCAAAGCGTTCAACGCGCAGACCCAGGAAATGGAAAAGGGATCGCCGGTTCCGGTCGTCATCACCTATTACCAGGACAAGTCGTTCACCTTCGTCATGAAGACGCCGCCGGTGAGCTACTTCCTGAAGAAGGCCGCCAACCTGAAGTCGGGCTCGAAGGAGCCGGGCAAGGTCAAGGCTGGCACCGTTTCGCGCGACAAGGTTCGCGAAATCGCGACCGCCAAGATGAAGGATCTGAACGCGAACGACGTCGAAGCGGCCATGCGTATGGTCGAGGGCTCGGCCCGCTCGATGGGTCTGGAAGTGGTGGGCTAAGATCATGGCAAAGATTGCAAAGCGTGTATCGAAGACCCGTGAAGGCATCGATCCCAACAAGGCTTACGCGCTCGGTGATGCGCTGAAGTTGCTCAAGGATCGCTCCTCGGTCAAGTTCGACGAGACCGTCGAAGTCGCCATGAACCTCGGCGTCGACCCGCGTCACGCGGACCAGATGGTCCGCGGCGTGGTCAACCTGCCGAACGGCACCGGCCGCTCGGTTCGCGTCGCCGTGTTCGCCCGTGGCGACAAGGCTGAAGAGGCCAAGGCCGCCGGTGCCGACATCGTCGGTGCCGAGGATCTGGTCGACATCGTCCAGAAGGGCACGATCGATTTCGATCGCTGCATCGCCACGCCGGACATGATGCCGCTCGTCGGCCGTCTCGGTAAGGTGCTCGGCCCGCGCGGCATGATGCCGAACCCGAAGGTCGGCACCGTCACCACCGACGTCGCCGCGGCCGTCAAGGCATCGAAGGGCGGCGCTGTCGAGTTCCGCGTCGAAAAGGCCGGCATCGTTCATGCCGGCGTCGGCAAGGTCTCGTTCGACGTCAAGGCGCTGGAAGAGAACATCCGTGCCTTCGCCGATGCGGTGACCAAGGCAAAGCCGACCGGCGCCAAGGGCAACTACGTCAAGAAGGTGTCTGTCACCTCGACGATGGGCCCGGGCCTCAAGCTCGACGTCTCGACGCTCGCCGCGTCCTGATTGACCATTTGGACCGGCCTCTCGAAGGCCGGTCCGTGACTGAATTCCGGGCCTTGGATTGATCCTGGGCCCGGTACCGGAAGCCGGAAGGCTTCCGGACATCCTGTCCGAGATTGCGGGCGGCCCGAACCTTGATTCAAGAGGAGGGCCTTAATTCATGTGGGCCTGCATGAGACGGGTGAAAACCGGACAACGGAGCAACAAGCTCCAATGAAAGGTTCGAACCGTGTTTGCCTTTTGTCTGCGCATCGCCGGCTTGGCCGTCGATGTGGCGAAAGGGGGCAGGATCCTCGAGCGTCGTTCGGGAGATCCGTTACTGGATGGCCCGGCCGGCAAAAGGCAACCCGACGCCTGTCCTCGAAAATGGGAATGTTCCCATCAACGGGACTGGGGTCAACTGGAGATAGGCAGTGGACAGAGCGGAAAAACGCGAACTCGTCACGGGCCTGAATGATGCGTTTTCGGGCGCTGGTTCAGTCGTCGTGGCCCACTATGCCGGTATCACCGTCGCGCAAATGAACGACCTTCGGTCGAAAATGCGCGCCGCCGGTGGCACCGTTAAAGTCGCGAAGAACCGTCTCGCCAAAATCGCTCTTCAGGGCACGGACTCCGCATCGATCATCGACCTGTTCAAGGGACAGACGCTGATCGCCTATTCGGAGGATCCGATTGCGGCGCCGAAGGTCGCGTCCGATTTCGCCAAGGGGAATGACAAGCTCGTCATTCTCGGCGGCGCAATGGGCACCACCTCGCTCAACGCCGACGGTGTGAAGGCACTCGCCACACTTCCGTCGCTCGATGAGCTGCGCGCCAGGCTGGTTGGCATGATCGCCACGCCGGCAACCCGGATCGCCCAGATCGTCAATGCGCCAGCGGCCTCGGTCGCGCGCGTCATCGGCGCTTACGCCCGGAAGGACGAGGCGGCATGAGGCCGTTCCTCGCTATCAAAATCACACGTTCGAACCTAACGAAGGAATACAACAATGGCTGATCTCGCAAAGATCGTAGACGACCTTTCGAAGCTGACCGTCCTCGAGGCGGCTGAGCTGTCGAAGCTTCTGGAAGAAAAGTGGGGCGTTTCGGCTGCTGCTCCGGTCGCGGTTGCCGCTGCCGGCGGTGCTGCCGCCGCTGCTGCTCCCGTCGAGGAAAAGACGGAATTCGACGTCGTCCTCACCGACGCCGGCGCTCAGAAGATCAACGTCATCAAGGAAGTCCGCGCCATCACCGGTCTTGGCCTCAAGGAAGCCAAGGACCTGGTCGAAGCGGCTCCGAAGCCGGTCAAGGAAGCCGTTTCCAAGGCCGACGCCGACAAGTTCAAGGCCCAGCTGGAAGCAGCCGGCGCCAAGGTCGAGCTGAAGTAAGCGTATTAAGCGGCGGGCGGCCTCGCGCCGTCCGCCACTCCCTTGGGTGACCAGGGGAGGCTGCGTGACGCGAGATGTACGAAAACCTCTTTCCTGAGGGCCGAAACCGGCCTTCAGGAAACGGGTTTTCTCCCGTTTTAGCCGGTAGCCGCCAAGCAATTGGAAGGCGGCCGGAGAACAGACAGAGAGCCGCCGGCCAGGTGGCTCAGTATGCAAGACGAACCGCGGCGAGGTTCGTCCCGAGTTTAGAGCTAAGGAGCGACGATGGCCCAGACCCAGACTTTCAATGGCCGCAGACGCGTACGCAAATTTTTCGGAAAGATCCCGGAAGTTGCGGAGATGCCGAACCTCATCGAGGTTCAGAAGGCGTCCTATGACCAGTTCCTGATGGTGGACGAGCCCAAGGGCGGACGTCCCGACGAAGGGCTGCAGGCTGTTTTCAAGTCGGTCTTCCCGATCTCCGATTTTTCCGGCTCCTCCATGCTGGAGTTCGTGAAGTACGAGTTCGAAGGACCGAAATTCGACGTTGACGAATGCCGTCAGCGCGATCTGACCTATGCCGCGCCGCTGAAGGTGACGCTGCGCCTGATCGTGTTCGATATCGACGAGGATACCGGTGCCAAGTCGATCAAGGACATCAAGGAGCAGGACGTCTACATGGGCGACATGCCGCTCATGACGCTCAACGGCACCTTCATCGTCAACGGCACCGAGCGCGTCATCGTCTCGCAGATGCACCGCTCGCCGGGCGTCTTCTTCGACCATGACAAGGGCAAGTCGCACTCGTCGGGCAAGCTACTGTTTGCCGCCCGCGTCATCCCCTACCGTGGCTCGTGGCTCGACATCGAGTTCGATTCCAAGGATGTCGTGCACGCCCGTATCGACCGCCGCCGCAAGATCCCCGTGACGTCGCTGCTGATGGCGCTTGGCATGGACGGCGAGGAGATCCTGTCGACGTTCTACAACAAGATCACCTATAAGCGCGCCGGCGACCATTGGCGCATTCCGTTCAACGTCGAGCGTTTCCGCGGCCTCAAGGCCGTCGGCGACCTGGTCGACGCCGACACCGGCGAGATCGTCGTCGAGGCGGGCAAGAAGATCACCGCCCGCCAGGCACGTCAGCTCGGCGAGAAGGGTCTCAAGGCGATCAAGGCGACCGACGAGGATCTGCTCGGCAACTACCTTGCCGAGGACATCGTCAACTACGCCACCGGCGAGATTTTCCTCGAGGCCGGCGACGAGATCGACGACAAGACGCTAAAGGTGCTGCTCGGCACCGGCGAGCAGGAGATCCAGGTCCTCGACATCGACCATGTCAATGTCGGCGCCTATATCCGCAACACGCTCGCCGTCGACAAGAACGAGAGCCGCCAGGACGCACTGTTCGACATCTACCGTGTCATGCGCCCGGGCGAGCCGCCGACGCTCGAGACCGCCGAAGCCATGTTCAACTCGCTGTTCTTCGACAGCGAGCGCTACGACCTGTCTGCCGTCGGCCGTGTCAAGATGAACATGCGTCTCGAGCTCAAGGCCGAGGACACCGTGCGCGTGCTGCGCAAGGACGACATCCTGGCCGTGGTCAGGACGCTGGTCGAACTGCGTGACGGCAAGGGCGAGATCGACGACATCGACAATCTCGGCAACCGCCGCGTGCGTTCGGTCGGCGAGCTGATGGAGAACCAGTACCGCGTCGGCCTGCTTCGTATGGAGCGCGCGATCAAGGAACGCATGTCCTCGATCGAGATCGATACGGTCATGCCGCAGGACCTGATCAACGCCAAGCCGGCGGCGGCCGCCGTGCGCGAGTTCTTCGGTTCCTCGCAGCTGTCGCAGTTCATGGACCAGACTAATCCGCTGTCGGAGATCACCCACAAGCGTCGCCTGTCGGCGCTTGGACCGGGCGGTCTGACCCGCGAGCGCGCCGGCTTCGAAGTGCGCGACGTGCACCCGACGCATTACGGCCGCATCTGCCCGATCGAGACGCCGGAAGGCCCGAATATCGGTCTGATCAACTCGCTGGCGACCTTCGCGCGCGTCAACAAGTACGGCTTCATCGAAAGCCCGTACCGCAAGATCGTCGACGGCAAGCTGACCAATGACGTCGTGTATCTCTCGGCGATGGAAGAGGCCAAGCATCATGTCGCGCAGGCCAACGCCGAGCTCGACAAGAACGGCGGCTTCGTCGACGAGTTTGTCATTTGCCGCAGCGCCGGCGAAGTGATGATGGCGCCGCGCGAAAACGTCGACCTGATGGACGTGTCGCCCAAGCAGATGGTGTCCGTTGCCGCGGCGCTCATCCCGTTCCTCGAGAACGACGACGCCAACCGCGCTCTGATGGGCTCGAACATGCAGCGTCAGGCCGTGCCGCTGGTGCGCGCCGAGGCGCCGTTCGTCGGCACCGGCATGGAGCCGATCGTCGCCCGTGACTCAGGTGCCGCCATCGGCGCCCGTCGTGGCGGCATCGTCGACCAGGTGGACGCGACGCGTATCGTTATCCGCGCCACCGAGGATCTCGACCCGGGCAAGTCCGGCGTCGACATCTACCGGCTGATGAAGTTCCAGCGTTCGAACCAGAACACCTGCATCAACCAGCGTCCGCTGGTGCGTATGGGCGACCGAGTCAACAAGGGCGACATCATCGCCGACGGTCCGTCGACCGAGCTCGGTGATCTGGCGCTCGGCCGCAACGTGCTGGTCGCGTTCATGCCGTGGAACGGCTACAACTACGAGGACTCGATCCTGCTCTCCGAGCGTATCGTGGCTGACGACGTCTTCACCTCGATCCACATCGAGGAATTCGAGGTCATGGCCCGCGACACCAAGCTCGGTCCGGAGGAAATCACGCGCGATATTCCCAACGTCTCGGAAGAAGCGCTGAAGAACCTCGACGAAGCCGGCATCGTCTACATCGGTGCGGAAGTTCAGCCTGGTGATATCCTGGTCGGCAAGATCACGCCGAAGGGTGAAAGCCCGATGACGCCGGAAGAGAAGCTTCTGCGCGCCATCTTCGGGGAAAAGGCTTCCGACGTGCGCGACACTTCGATGCGCATGCCTCCGGGCACCTTCGGCACCGTCGTCGAGGTGCGCGTGTTCAACCGCCACGGTGTGGAGAAGGACGAGCGCGCCATGGCGATCGAGCGCGAGGAGATCGAACGCCTCGCCAAGGACCGTGACGACGAGCAGGCGATCCTGGATCGCAACGTCTATGCGCGTCTTTCCGACGTTCTCGTCGGCAAGGAAGCTATCGCTGGACCGAAGGGCTTCAAGAAGGGCTCTACGCTGTCCAAGGACACGCTCGACGAGTATCCGCGTTCGCAGTGGTGGCAGTTTGCGGTGGAGAACGAAAAGCTCCAGAGCGAACTGGAAGCCCTGCGTGGCCAGTACGACGATTCCAAGAAGGCGCTTGAGCAGCGCTTCATGGACAAGGTCGAGAAGGTGCAGCGCGGCGACGAAATGCCTCCGGGCGTCATGAAGATGGTCAAGGTCTTCGTGGCGGTGAAGCGCAAGATGCAGCCCGGCGACAAGATGGCCGGCCGTCACGGCAACAAGGGTGTCGTGTCGCGCATCGTTCCGGTCGAGGACATGCCTTTCCTCGAGGACGGCACGCATGCCGATATCGTGCTCAACCCGCTGGGTGTGCCGAGCCGCATGAATGTCGGCCAGATCCTGGAAACGCATCTGGGCTGGGCTTGTGCCGGAATGGGCAGGAAGATCGGCGAGCTGATCGACACGTATAAGGCTGCCGGCGATATCAAGCCGCTGCGAAAGACGTTGGAAAGCTTCATGCCGGCCAACGACCGCAACGAGCCGGTCCGCGAGTATGACGACGAGAGCATCGTTCGCCTCAGCGAGCAAATGCGCCGCGGCGTCTCCATCGCGACCCCGGTGTTCGACGGCGCGCATGAGGCTGACATCAACATCATGCTGGAGCAGGCGGGCCTGCATACCAGCGGTCAGTCGCAGCTCTATGACGGCCGCACCGGCGAGCCGTTCGATCGCAAGGTGACGATGGGCTATATCTACATGCTCAAGCTTCACCACCTGGTGGACGACAAGATCCACGCGCGTTCGATCGGCCCGTACTCGCTCGTCACCCAGCAGCCGCTGGGCGGCAAGGCGCAGTTCGGTGGCCAGCGCTTCGGCGAAATGGAGGTCTGGGCGCTGGAAGCCTACGGCGCCGCCTACACGCTGCAGGAAATGCTGACGGTGAAGTCGGACGACGTCGCCGGCCGCACCAAGGTCTACGAGGCGATCGTGCGTGGCGACGACACGTTCGAGGCAGGCATTCCCGAGAGCTTCAACGTGCTCGTCAAGGAAATGCGGTCGCTTGGCCTCAATGTCGAGCTGGAGAACACCAAGCTCGACGAAGCTCCGGTTCGACTGCCGGACGCAGCCGAGTAACGGCTATGGCGCGTCGCGGAATGCCGCGGCGCGTCCACGAAATTCGACGGCCGGTGGGCCGACCACTCAGCGGGCATTCGGCCCGCGTTAGATGCAAGGGGTTTTCGAGGACCCCGAAAAGGAGAACGGCATGAACCAAGAGGTCATGAATCTCTTCAATCCGCAGGCGCCTGCGCAGGTGTTCGATTCCATCCGGATTTCGCTTGCCAGCCCTGAGAAGATTCTGTCCTGGTCGTTCGGCGAGATCAAGAAGCCGGAGACCATCAACTACCGCACCTTCAAGCCGGAGCGTGACGGTCTGTTCTGCGCGCGCATTTTTGGCCCGATCAAGGACTACGAATGCCTGTGCGGCAAGTACAAGCGCATGAAGTACAAGGGCGTCATCTGCGAGAAGTGCGGCGTCGAAGTCACGCTGTCGCGCGTTCGCCGCGAGCGCATGGGCCATATCGAGCTGGCGGCACCCGTCGCCCATATCTGGTTCCTGAAGTCGCTGCCCTCGCGCATCGGCACGCTGCTCGACATGACGCTGAAGGACATCGAGCGCGTCCTCTACTTCGAGAACTACATCGTCACCGAGCCTGGCCTCACCGCGCTGAAGGAGCACCAGCTGCTCAGCGAGGAAGAGTACATGATCGCCGTCGACGAGTATGGCGAGGATTCCTTCACCGCCATGATCGGCGCCGAGGCCATTCATGACCTTCTGGCCGGCATGGACCTGGAGAAGATCGCCGGCGACCTGCGTTCGGAACTGGCTTCGACCACGTCCGAGCTGAAGCAGAAGAAGTACCTGAAGCGGCTCAAGGTCGTCGAGAACTTCATGGAATCCGGCAACCGTCCGGAATGGATGATCATGAAGGTCGTTCCGGTGATCCCGCCGGACCTGCGCCCGCTGGTTCCCCTGGATGGTGGACGCTTCGCCACCTCCGACCTGAACGATCTCTATCGCCGCGTCATCAACCGCAACAACCGCCTGAAGCGGCTGATCGAGCTGCGGGCGCCGGGCATCATCGTGCGCAATGAAAAGCGCATGCTGCAGGAAGCCGTCGATGCGCTGTTCGACAACGGCCGTCGCGGCCGCGTCATCACCGGCGCCAACAAGCGTCCGCTGAAGTCGCTGTCCGACATGCTCAAGGGCAAGCAGGGCCGGTTCCGTCAGAACCTGCTCGGCAAGCGCGTCGACTATTCCGGCCGCTCGGTCATCGTCACCGGTCCGGAGCTCAAGCTGCATCAGTGCGGCCTCCCGAAGAAGATGGCGCTCGAACTGTTCAAGCCCTTCATCTACGCCCGTCTCGACGCCAAGGGTTACTCTTCGACCGTCAAGCAGGCGAAGAAGCTGGTCGAGAAGGAGCGTCCGGAAGTCTGGGATATCCTCGACGAGGTCATCCGCGAGCATCCGGTTCTCTTGAACCGCGCGCCGACGCTGCACCGCCTCGGCATCCAGGCGTTCGAGCCGATCCTGATCGAAGGCAAGGCGATCCAGCTTCACCCGCTGGTCTGCACGGCCTTCAACGCCGACTTCGACGGTGACCAGATGGCCGTTCACGTGCCGCTGTCGCTTGAAGCGCAGTTGGAAGCCCGCGTGCTGATGATGTCGACCAACAACATCCTGCACCCGGCCTCCGGCGCGCCGATCATCGTGCCGTCGCAGGACATGGTTCTGGGTCTCTACTACCTCTCGATCGTCAACCAGAACGAGCCGGGCGAGGGCATGGTGTTTGCCGATATGGGCGAACTCCAGCACGCGCTCGAGACCAAGGCCGTGACCTTGCACGCCAAGATCAAGGGCCGCTTCCGCACGGTCGACGCCGAAGGCAAGGTCGTGTCGAAGATCCATGACACCACGCCTGGCCGCATGATCATCGGCGAGCTTTTGCCGAAGAACGTCAATGTGCCTTACGAGACCGCCAACCAGGAGATGACCAAGAAGAACATCTCCAAGATGATCGACACCGTCTACCGCCATTGCGGTCAGAAGGAGACGGTCATTTTCTGCGATCGCATCATGGCGCTCGGCTTTGCTCATGCGTGTCGTGCCGGCATCTCGTTCGGCAAGGACGACATGCTGATCCCGGACACCAAGATCAAGCTGGTGTCGGACACCGAGGCCTTGGCCAAGGAGTACGAGCAGCAGTACAATGACGGCCTGATCACGCAGGGCGAAAAGTACAACAAGGTCGTCGACGCCTGGGCCAAGTGCTCGGAAAAGGTCGCCGACGAAATGATGGCCCGCATCAAGGCGGTCGAGTTCGAAGACAATGGCCGTCAGAAGCCGATGAACTCGATCTACATGATGTCGCACTCCGGTGCGCGTGGCTCGCCCACCCAGATGCGCCAGCTTGCCGGCATGCGCGGCCTGATGGCCAAGCCGTCGGGTGAAATCATCGAGACGCCGATCATCTCGAACTTCAAGGAAGGTCTGACCGTGCTCGAGTACTTCAACTCGACCCACGGTGCCCGCAAGGGTCTGGCCGACACCGCCTTGAAGACGGCGAACTCGGGTTACCTCACCCGTCGTCTGGTCGACGTGGCGCAGGACTGCATCGTCAACTCCGTGGATTGCGGCACCGACAAGGGCCTCACCATGCAGCCGATCGTCGATGCCGGTCAGGTCGTCGCTTCGGTCGGCCAGCGCGTGCTGGGCCGTACATCGCTGGACGACATCACCCATCCGGTGTCGGGCGAGGTTCTGGTCAAGGCCGGAACGCTCATGGACGAGCGTGACGTCGAGCAGATCGAAAAGGCCGGCGTGCAGTCGGTCCGCATCCGCTCGGCCCTGACCTGTGAGGTCAGGATCGGCGTCTGCGCGGTCTGCTACGGACGCGATCTGGCCCGCGGCACCCCGGTCAACCAGGGCGAAGCCGTCGGCGTCATCGCGGCGCAGTCGATCGGCGAGCCGGGCACGCAGCTCACCATGCGCACCTTCCACATGGGCGGTACCGCGCAGGTGGTGGACAGCTCGTTCCTTGAAGCCTCCTATGAGGGCAAGGTCGAGATCCGCAACCGCAACGTGGTGCGCAACTCGGACGGCCAGCAGATGGTCATGGGCCGCAACATGGCGGTGCTGATCCTCGACGAAGCCGGCAAGGAGCGGGCGACGCACCGTGTCACCTATGGTTCACGCATCTTCGTGGACGATGGCGACAAGGTGAAGCGCGGTCAGCGTATTGCCGAGTGGGATCCCTATACCCGTCCTGTCCTTACTGAAATCGAGGGCAAGGTGTCGTATGAGGATCTGGTCGACGGCATTTCCGTTCAGGAAACGGCCGACGAGTCGACCGGCATCACCAAGCGTGAGGTCATCGACTGGCGGTCGACGCCGCGCGGCAACGACCTCAAGCCTGCGATTGCCATCCTGGACTCCAAGGGCAAGGTCGGCAAGCTGTCGAAGGGCGGCGATGCCCGCTTCCTGCTCTCGGTCGAGGCCATTCTCTCGGTCGAGCCGGGTTCCCAGGTTCGCCCCGGCGACGTCCTGGCGCGTATCCCGATGGAAAGCGCCAAGACCAAGGACATCACTGGCGGTCTGCCGCGTGTCGCCGAACTGTTCGAGGCACGTCGTCCGAAGGATCACGCCATCATCGCCGAGATCGATGGCACGATCCGCTTCGGTCGCGACTACAAGAACAAGCGCCGCATCATCATCGAGCCGCACGACTCGACGCTTGAGCCGGTCGAGTACCTGATCCCGAAGGGCAAGCCGTTCCATCTCCAGGACGGCGACGTCATCGAGAAGGGCGACTACATCCTCGACGGCAATCCGGCGCCGCACGACATCCTGGCGATCAAGGGCGTGGAGGCACTTGCTTCCTACCTCGTCAACGAGATCCAGGAAGTCTACCGCCTGCAGGGCGTGTCGATCAACGACAAGCACATCGAGGTGATCGTTCGCCAGATGCTGCAGAAGGTCGAGATCACGGTGCAGGGCGACTCGACCTACATCCCGGGCGATCATGTCGACGTGATCGAACTGGAAGAGGTCAACGAGCGTCTGGTCGAGGACGGCAAGAAGCCGGCCGAGGGCCAGCCGGTGCTGCTCGGCATCACCAAGGCATCGCTGCAGACGCCGTCCTTCATCTCGGCCGCCTCCTTCCAGGAGACGACCAGGGTGCTGACGGAAGCCGCGGTTGCCGGCAAGACCGACATGCTGCAGGGCTTGAAGGAAAACGTCATTGTCGGCCGGCTGATTCCGGCCGGTACCGGCGGCACGATGAGCCAGATCCGGCGCATCGCCACCTCGCGCGACGAACTCATCATCGACGAGCGCCGCAAGGCCTCCGGTGTGGAAGTCGCCGAGCCGATGCTGGCGGACATGACAACCGCCGCGCAGTAAGCGGCGGCAAAAATCTCGGGTAACAGAAGCCGTCGGGGCAACCCGGCGGCTTTTTCTTTTTTACGATCGGAGGAAAGCAGATGAGCACGAAGACCTGGACGGCTGTCGATAATTACATCGTCTCCTCGCTCTTCGAGGCGGATCCCGTTCTCGACGCGGTTCTGGCGGCCAACCGTGACAATGGCCTGCCGGCGATCGACGTCTCGGCGGCGCAAGGAAAACTGCTCTCGCTGCTGGTGCGCATCAGCGGCGCGAAAAAGGTGCTCGAGATCGGCACGCTGGGCGGCTACTCGACCGTCTGGATGGCGCGGGGATTGCCCGCCGACGGCAAGGTCGTGACGCTCGAACTCGATCCGCACCATGCCAGCGTCGCGCGTTCGAATTTCAAGCGGGCCGATGTCGCGGACCGCGTGGAATTGCGCGTCGGCCCGGCGCTCCAGTCGCTTGCAGCACTGGGTGGCGAGAACGCCGGTCCGTTCGACCTCATCTTCATCGATGCCGACAAGCCGAACAACCCGAACTATCTGTCCTGGGCCTTGCGGCTGTCGCGCCCTGGAACGGTCATCATCTGTGACAACGTCATCCGTGACGGCGCCGTGCTGGATGAGGATGGTCGCGACGCCAATGTCGAAGGCGCACGCGCGGCGTTTTCCTTCATCGGCGGCGACAGACGGCTGGACGGCACCGCCATCCAGACGGTGGGCGCCAAGGGCTATGACGGCTTTGCCATCGCGATCGTCGACTGAACCGACGGCTGAGGCGCCGCCACAACCATACGACGAACTGGCAAGAGGTCCGTCGATTGAAACAGGCCAATATCGGTGGGGCAGGTGATGGAAATGATCGAAAAAGCCGACACCAGCCCGATCGCCCGGCAAACGCTCATCGCTTACGTCGCGGGGGTCGGTGAAACCGCTGGCGCGATAGTCGACATGATCGGCGATGACGGCTCGCGCACCGTCTCCTGCCGGAAATCTTTCACTCTGGACACGGGGTCGCTACGCGCCGCGCTTGAAGCGGGTGCGCCCCGTCAGACCAGTTGGTCGCGGACGCCGGCGGACGCCACTGATCGTCGCCGATATGGTCAAGCGTGCCGGCTGCCGGGCCAAGGACTGATCCACCGGATATCGTCGCGCGGTCATGTGACCGCGCGACGTTCGGGGTGCCACGATCAGCTCAGTCGAAAAACGCTTCCACTACATTGCGCTTGCCCAGCATGAACGCGTCGGCCACGTGCTGGAGCGGCGCCAGGTCCACATCCGATTCGCCGGCGTGCACGATCTCGGCAAAACGCCCGTAGAGCATCGGATATTCCGCTTCCGGCTCCTGGTGTACGACACTGCCGTCGACCGCGAGCTTCGAGCCGCCACCCGAGAGCACCATCTGTCCAGCATCCGTGTCGGCCAGGATGTCCCAGCTCTGCGGTCCGGTCTGCAACCAGTCGAGATCCATCGTCACATCAGATCCGTTCGCCGCGCGGAAGGCGACCTGGGCCGCGATCGGTGCATCACGGTTCTCCGGAAAATCGAGCACGGCCGAAGTGATGTACATGGCCGGCAGGATGTAGGTTGCGATCGACAGCGCGTTGATGCCGGGATCGAAGACACCGAAGCCGCCAGGCTGCCAGATCCAGTCCTGATTCGGATGCCAGCGCCGTACATCTTCCTTCCAGACGATCGCCGCCGATTTGATTTTCGTCGAAGCCAGGAATGTCCGTGCGGCCTCCACCGCCGGCGCGTATCGCGAGTGCCAGCTGGCGAACAAAGAGACGCCTTGTTTCGTCGCGAACGCCTTCAGGTCCTCGACTTCGCTGACCGTGGCACCCGGGGGCTTTTCCAGGAAGACGTGCTTTCCGGCCTCGAGCGCCTTGCGCGCGGCGTCATAGCGGAACTGCGGCGGCATGCACAGCGACACGGCGTCGAGTTCGGGAACCGCGCCAAGCATCGTCTCAATATCGGGGAAATTCGCGATGCCGTCGACCTTGCCATGCCGGCTGGCCGCCGCGATCAGCTGGTAGTCCCGATCCTTGGCCAGTGCCGGAAGGTGTTGGTCGCGGACGATCTTGCCGACGCCGACGATGCCGATTCTTATGGGCGAGATGGATGAGGACATGAGGCTCCGCCGGGTTTGGACGACTGCGCGTCTCTTAGCAGATCGGACATGACGGGCAAGCACCGGCCAGGCCTCGTCTCAACGAATCGGCGCCATCGCGCAGGGCAGGTGAGGGGCATCACGCTTGCGATCAGATCGGAACGTCGAAGGTCACGATCGCCACTTCGCCTTCGAGTGCGCCCTGGAAGGCCGAAAGATGCGGCTCATCGTCGGGCTCGCCCTCCATGTCGCCGATCTGGTCGAGTTCGGCTTCGGCATAGCCTTCCGCCGCAAGCGATTCGAGCGCGCGGCGCACCGCCGAATCGTCATCGGGCGCCACCAGCATGACATGCACGCCTTCCGGCTTGCCGCCTTTCTTCTTCCACACCCGGCCGGTGATGATGGTGACCGGGCGTTCTTCATTATCGTTCACGGGCCGATTCCTCCGCGGCGAGGGATTGTCAGTGTTCATGCGGCCTTTTTCGCATGAAGCAAGGCCCCGCAACAGCCAAAGGCCGGTCACTTTCTTCCTCGCCCTTGCAAAACGGCGAAAGAAAATTACTTGCGGTTTTCGCATGGCTGCCAAGCCCCGCCTTCAATGCAATATTTGCCACTGCGGGCTTGACGGTTCGCGGGCTTACGAGTAGAAGCCGCCCAGTCAGAACCGATGTGAGGCTCTTGCTTCCGAAGCGACACGCTTTGGAGTTTGCCTCAAACAGGGTTCGTTTTACGAGCGAAAAGACATCTCCGGCGTGCACGAAGCGGTTTCCGCTTCCTCTGCGATTTGTTCGGGCAAGACCGCAAGGCGCGGTTTGTGGCCCGAATTTGCGTATGGAAATGACGCTTTGAGCGAGCCTTGACCGGCACGAGACACGGAATTGAGAGACAAGAGGGTTTAATGCCTACCGTCAACCAGCTGATCCGCAAGCCGCGCATTGCGCCGGTGAAGCGCAACAAGGTCCCGGCCATGCAGCAGAACCCGCAGAAGCGGGGCGTCTGCACGCGCGTCTATACGACGACGCCGAAGAAGCCGAACTCGGCGCTGCGCAAGGTGGCCAAGATCCGCCTGACCAATGGTTTTGAAGTGATCGGTTACATCCCCGGCGAAGGTCACAACCTTCAGGAACACTCCGTGGTCATGATCCGCGGCGGCCGCGTCAAGGATCTTCCGGGCGTGCGCTATCACATCATCCGCGGCGTGCTCGACACGCAGGGCGTGAAGAACCGCAAGCAGCGTCGTTCGAAGTACGGCGCCAAGCGTCCGAAGTAAGGGGCGTCCGAAGTAAGATTTTCCGGCCTTGTCGCTTTCCGGCGCAAGGCTACGAGATTGAGAGACAAAAACCATGTCGCGTCGTCACAGTGCAGAAAAGCGTGAGATCAACCCGGATCCCAAGTTCGGCGATCTGATCGTCACCAAGTTCATGAACGCCGTCATGTATGACGGCAAGAAGTCGGTCGCCGAGACCATCGTCTATGGCGCGCTGGACCAGGTCCAGTCGAAGACCAAGCAGGAGCCGGTCACCGTCTTCCACCAGGCGCTCGACAATGTCGCGCCGCATGTGGAAGTGCGTTCGCGTCGCGTCGGCGGCGCCACCTACCAGGTTCCGGTCGACGTGCGCCCCGAGCGCCGCCAGGCGCTGGCGATCCGCTGGCTGATTGCCGCGGCCCGCAACCGCAACGAGACCACCATGGTCGACCGCCTCTCCGGCGAGCTGATGGACGCGGCCAACAACCGCGGCACTGCCGTGAAGAAGCGTGAAGACACCCACAAGATGGCTGAAGCCAACCGCGCTTTCGCACACTACCGCTGGTAAAGCGCGAACAGGACTGAGAGGCAGCTACGATGGCCCGCGAATACAAAATCGAAGACTACCGCAATTTCGGTATCATGGCGCATATTGACGCCGGCAAGACGACGACTACCGAGCGCGTCCTCTATTACACGGGCAAGTCGCACAAGATCGGCGAAGTGCACGACGGCGCT
This sequence comes from Mesorhizobium sp. Cs1321R2N1, assembly GCF_037179725.1. Classification (NCBI taxonomy): domain Bacteria; kingdom Pseudomonadati; phylum Pseudomonadota; class Alphaproteobacteria; order Hyphomicrobiales; family Phyllobacteriaceae; genus Mesorhizobium; species Mesorhizobium sp. Cs1321R2N1. Next base: position 44,276 of record NZ_JAPYKP010000005.1, read on the forward strand.
GCCACCATGGATTGGATGGAGCAGGAGCAGGAGCGCGGCATCACCATCACGTCCGCCGCGACCACGACCTTCTGGAAGGCTCGTGACGGCAAGATGCACCGCTTCAACATCATCGACACCCCTGGACACGTCGACTTCACCATCGAGGTCGAGCGTTCGCTGCGTGTGCTCGACGGCGCCATTGCGTTGCTCGATGCCAACGCCGGTGTCGAACCGCAGACGGAAACCGTCTGGCGTCAGGCCGATAAGTACCGCGTGCCGCGCATGATCTTCTGCAACAAGATGGACAAGATCGGCGCAGACTTCTACCGCTCGGTCGAGATGATCGGCTCGCGCCTCGGTGCGCAGGCTGTCGTCATGCAGCTGCCGATCGGCGCCGAGACCGAATTCAAGGGCGTCGTCGACCTCGTTGAGATGAACGCGCTCGTCTGGCGCGACGAAACCCTGGGCGCTGCCTGGGACGTCGTCGAGATCCCGGCCGACCTCAAGGCGCGTGCCGAGGAATACCGCGAGAAGATGATCGAAGCCGCCGTCGAAATGGACGAGACGGCGCTCGAGAACTACCTCGAAGGCAAGATGCCGTCGAATGACGAGATCCGTTCGCTGATCCGCAAGGGCACGATCGCGGTCAAGTTCTACCCGATGTTCTGCGGCTCGGCCTTCAAGAACAAGGGCGTGCAGCCGCTGCTCGACGCCGTTGTCGAATACCTGCCGTCGCCGGCCGACGTTCCGGCCATCAAGGGTGTCGATGCCAAGACCGACGCCGAGATCGAGCGTCATGCGGATGACAACGAGCCGCTGTCGATGCTCGCTTTCAAGATCATGAACGACCCGTTCGTCGGTTCGCTGACCTTTGCCCGCATTTATTCGGGCAAGCTCACCAAGGGCGTCTCTGTCGACAACACCGTGAAGGGCAAGAAGGAGCGCATCGGCCGCATGCTTCAGATGCATGCGAATTCGCGCGCCGACGTCGAAGAGGCTTTTGCCGGCGACATCGTCGCCCTGGCCGGCCTCAAGGACACCACCACCGGCGACACGCTGTGCGATCCGCTGCACCCGGTGATCCTCGAGCGCATGGAATTCCCCGATCCGGTTATCCAGATCGCCATCGAGCCGAAGACCAAGAACGACCAGGAAAAGATGGGCCTCGCCCTTCACCGCCTGGCTGCCGAGGACCCATCCTTCCGCGTCAAGACGGACGAGGAAAGCGGCCAGACCATCATCTCCGGCATGGGCGAACTGCACCTCGACATCATCGTCGACCGCATGCGTCGCGAGTTCAAGGTCGAAGCCAATGTCGGCGCGCCGCAGGTGGCTTATCGCGAGACGATCACCCGCAAGCACGAGCAGGACTACACGCACAAGAAGCAGACCGGCGGTACCGGCCAATTCGCGCGCGTCAAGGTTGTGTTCGAGCCGAATTCCGAGAGCGAGGACTTCGTATTCGAGTCCAAGATCGTTGGCGGCGCGGTGCCGAAGGAATACATTCCGGGCGTTGAAAAGGGCATCCAGAGCGTCATGGGCGCTGGTCCGTTCGCCGGCTTCCCGATGATCGGCGTCAGGGCAACGCTCATCGACGGCGCCTACCACGATGTCGACTCCTCGGTTCTCGCCTTCGAAATCGCGTCCCGTGCTTGCTTCCGTGAAGCTGCTCCCAAGCTTGGCGTGCAGTTGCTCGAGCCGATCATGAAGGTCGAGGTGGTGACGCCGGAAGATTACGTCGGCAGCGTCATCGGTGACCTGAACGGCCGTCGCGGCCAAATCCAGGGCCAGGAAGCGCGCGGCGTGGCCGTCGTCATCAACGCGATGGTGCCGCTCGCCAACATGTTCAAGTACGTCGACAACCTGCGCTCGATGAGCCAGGGCCGCGCGGCTTACACGATGCAGTTCGATCACTATGAGCCGGTCCCGACCGCGGTCGCTCAGGAAGTCCAGAAGAAGTACGCGTAACTCGAAAGAGCTGCCGCGGTAACGCAATTCAAAGCCCGCATGGGCGAGCAGGAAATGGAGACATCACATGGCAAAAGGTAAATTCGAGCGCACTAAGCCTCATGTGAACATCGGCACGATTGGTCACGTCGACCATGGCAAGACGTCGCTGACGGCTGCGATCACCAAGTATTTTGGCGAATACAAGCGCTATGACCAGATCGACGCGGCGCCGGAAGAGAAGGCGCGCGGCATCACGATCTCGACGGCTCACGTCGAATACGAGACGGCCAACCGCCACTACGCGCATGTCGACTGCCCCGGCCACGCCGACTATGTGAAGAACATGATCACCGGTGCCGCGCAGATGGATGGCGCGATCCTGGTCGTGTCGGCCGCCGACGGCCCGATGCCGCAGACCCGCGAGCACATCCTGCTTGCCCGTCAGGTCGGCGTGCCGTCGATCGTGGTGTTCCTGAACAAGGTCGATCAGGTCGACGACGCCGAGCTGCTCGAACTGGTCGAGCTCGAGGTTCGCGAGCTTTTGTCGAAGAACGAATTCCCCGGCGACGACATTCCGATCGTCAAGGGTTCGGCGCTGGCGGCGCTTGAGGATTCGAACAAAACGATCGGCGAGGACGCGATCCGCGAGCTGATGGCTCAGGTCGACGCCTACATCCCGACGCCGGTTCGTCCGCTCGACAAGCCGTTCCTGATGCCGATCGAGGACGTGTTCTCGATCTCGGGCCGCGGCACGGTGGTGACCGGCCGCGTCGAGCGCGGCGTGGTCAAGGTCGGCGAGGAGCTGGAAATCATCGGCATCCGTCCGACGACCAAGACGACCTGCACGGGCGTCGAAATGTTCCGCAAGCTGCTCGATCAGGGCCAGGCCGGCGACAACATCGGCGCGCTGCTGCGCGGCGTCGACCGTGAAGGTGTCGAGCGCGGCCAGGTTCTGGCGAAGCCCGGCACGGTGAAGCCGCACAAGAAGTTCGTGGCCGAAGCCTACATCCTGACCAAGGACGAAGGTGGCCGTCACACGCCGTTCTTCACCAACTACCGTCCGCAGTTCTACTTCCGCACGACCGACGTGACCGGCATCGTGTCGCTGCCGGAAGGCACCGAGATGGTGATGCCCGGCGACAACATCACGGTCGATGTCGAGCTGATCGTGCCGATCGCCATGGAAGAGAAGCTGCGCTTCGCCATCCGTGAAGGCGGCCGCACCGTCGGTGCCGGCATCGTCGTCACCATCAAAGAGTAATTTGGACTTAAACCGATCTGTCGCGGGCGCCGCAGTTGCCCGCGCCGCGCCAGAACAAGGAAGTGACGCATGAACGGACAGAATATCCGCATCCGCCTGAAGGCGTTTGACCACCGCGTGCTCGACGCCTCGACGAAGGAAATCGTGTCGACGGCCAAGCGCACCGGTGCAAACGTCCGCGGCCCCATTCCGCTGCCGACGCGGATCGAAAAGTTCACGGTCAACCGGTCGCCTCACGTCGACAAGAAGAGCCGCGAGCAGTTCGAGATGCGCACGCACAAGCGTCTGCTCGACATCGTCGATCCGACCCCGCAGACCGTCGATGCTTTGATGAAGCTCGATCTGGCCGCCGGCGTCGACGTCGAGATCAAGCTCTAAGGGAATGAGAGCGCGGTAGGGGGCGGTGTCCCTGGCCCGGAACTCTAAAGGAATTGAACCGATGCGTTCAGGTGTGATTGCAAAGAAGGTGGGAATGACCCGCATCTATAATGATGCCGGGGAACATGTTCCCGTCACCGTTCTCCAGATGGAGAACTGCCAGGTCGTGGCACAGCGCACGCAGGAGAAGAATGGCTACACCGCCGTTCAGCTCGGCGTTGGCCTCGCCAAGGTGAAGAACACGTCGAAGGCGATGCGCGGCCATTTCGCGACCGCTTCCGTCGAGCCGAAGGCGAAGGTTGCCGAGTTCCGCGTCTCCGCCGACAACATGATCGATGTTGGCGCCGAGATCACCGTCGAGCACTTTGTCGCCGGCCAGAAGGTCGACGTGACGGGCACGACGATCGGCAAGGGTTTCCAGGGCGTCATCAAGCGCCACCACATGGGTGGTGGCCGTGCGACGCACGGTAACTCGGTCTCGCACCGTACTCACGGTTCGACTGGCCAGCGTCAGGACCCGGGCAAGGTGTTCAAGGGCAAGCATATGGCTGGCCACATGGGCGACACCCGCGTCACCACGCAGAATGTCGAGATCGTCTCGACCGACGCCGACCGCGGCCTGATCCTGATCCGCGGTGCGGTTCCCGGATCGAAGGGCGCCTGGATCCTGGTCCGCGACGCGGCCAAGGTGGCGCTGCCGGCCAATGCGCCGAAGCCCGCCGCGATCCGCGCTGTTGCGGCAGCTGCGAAGAACGAGGCTCCGGCCACAGAGGGAGCGGAATAATGGATCTCAAGATCACAACGCTCGGCGGTAAAGACGCCGGCAAGGTGGAACTTTCCGACGGAATTTTCGGCCTTGATCCGCGCGAAGACATCCTGCAGCGCGTCGTGCGCTGGCAGCTTGCCAAGAAGCAGCAGGGCACGCACAAGGCAAAGGGCCGCGCCGAAATCGCGCGCACCGGCGCCAAGATGTACAAGCAGAAGGGTACGGGCCGCGCCCGTCACCACTCGGCACGCGCTCCGCAGTTCCGCGGCGGCGGCAAGGCCCACGGCCCGGTCGTTCGCAGCCACGAGCATGAACTGCCCAAGAAGGTTCGTGCGCTTGGTCTCAAGCATGCTCTCTCGGCCAAGGCCAAGAGCGCATCGATCATCATCATCGACGAGCTGAAGCTGACCGAAGCCAAGACGAAGGCGCTGATCGCGAATTTCGCGACGCTGGGCCTGACCAACGCCCTGGTGATTGGCGGTGCCGAGCTTGACAAGAACTTCAAGCTGGCAGCCACCAACATCCCCAACATCGACGTGCTGCCCATCCAGGGCATCAACGTCTACGACATTCTGCGCCGCGGCACGCTGGTCCTTTCGAAGGCCGCCGTCGAGGCTCTCGAGGAGCGCTTTAAATGACCGACCTTCGTCACTACGACGTGATCGTCTCGCCGGCGATCACCGAAAAGTCGACCATGGCCTCCGAGCAGAACCAGGTCGTCTTCAACGTCGCCAAGAAGGCGTCGAAGCCGGAAATCAAGGCCGCCGTCGAAGCGCTGTTCGGCGTCAAGGTGATGGCCGTGAACACGCTTGTCCGCAAGGGCAAGATCAAGCGCTTCCGCGGCACGATCGGCCGCCAGAGCGACGTCAAGAAGGCGATCGTGACGCTGGCCGACGGCCAGTCGATCGACGTCGCGACGGGTCTCTGAGCAAGGCCGCGAGGACAGGACAATGGCACTTAAGAAATTCAACCCGATAACGCCGAGCACCCGCCAGCTGGTCATCGTCGACCGCTCGGGCCTCTACAAGGGCAAGCCCGTCAAGGGCCTGACCGAAGGCCTGACCAAATCGGGCGGCCGCAACAATCACGGCCGCATCACGGCCCGCTTCATCGGCGGCGGTCACAAGCGTTCGTACCGCATCATCGACTTCAAGCGTCGCAAGTTCGACGTTGTCGGCACGGTCGAGCGCATCGAATATGATCCGAACCGCACCGCCTTCATCGCGCTGATCAAGTATGATGATGGTGAGCTGTCCTACATCATCGCTCCGCAGCGTCTGGCTCCCGGCGACAAGATCGTGGCAGGCGAAGCGGTCGACGTGAAGCCGGGCAATGCGATGCCGCTGGCCTCGATGCCGGTCGGCACCATCGTCCACAACATCGAGCTGAAGCCGGGCAAGGGCGCCCAGGTCGCCCGTTCGGCAGGTGGTTACGGCCAGCTGGTCGGCCGCGACCAGGGTATGGCGATCCTGCGCCTCAACTCGGGCGAACAGCGTGTCGTTCACGGCTCCTGCATGGCCACCGTCGGTGCCGTGTCCAATCCGGACCACGGCAACATCAACGATGGCAAGGCCGGCCGCACGGTTTGGCGTGGCAAGCGTCCGCACAATCGCGGCGTGACCATGAACCCGGTCGACCATCCGCACGGCGGCGGCGAAGGCCGCACCTCCGGTGGCCGCCATCCGGTCAGCCCGTGGGGCAAGCCGACCAAAGGCAAGAAGACGCGGTCCAACAAGGCGACCGACAAGTTCATCCTGCGCTCGCGCCATCAGCGCAAGAGCTAAGAAGAGGTAACGCCAAGTGACTCGTTCTATTTGGAAAGGCCCCTTCATCGACGGCTACCTTCTCAAGAAGGTGGATAAGGTTCGTGAAGGTGGTCGCAATGAGGTGATCAAGATGTGGAGCCGTCGCTCCACCATCCTGCCGCAGTTCGTCGGCTTCACCTTCGGTGTCTACAACGGCCAGAAGCACGTTCCCGTCTCGGTGAACGAGGACATGGTCGGTCACAAGTTCGGTGAATTCGCTCCGACGCGGACCTATTACGGTCACGGCGCGGATAAGAAGGCGAAGAGGAAATAATCATGGGCAAGGCCAAAGCTCCGCGCAGGCTTGCTGACAACGAAGCGCGCGCCGTGTTGCGCACGATCCGTATCAGCCCGCAGAAGCTGAACCTGGTTGCCGCGCTGATCCGCGGCAAGAAGGTCGCGACAGCGCTTTCCGATCTCGAATTCTCGGCCAAGCGGATTTCCGGCACGGTCAAGAAGACGCTGGAATCGGCAATCGCCAACGCGGAAAACAACCACGACCTCGACGTCGATGCGCTGATCGTGGCGGAAGCCTATGTCGGCAAGTCAATCGTCATGAAGCGGTTCCACGCTCGTGGCCGTGGTCGCGCCAGCCGTATCGAGAAGCCGTTCTCGCACCTCACGATCGTGGTTCGTGAAGTCGAAGAAAAAGGGGAGGCCGCATAATGGGTCAGAAAGTCAATCCGATCGGTCTTCGCCTCGGCATCAACCGCACCTGGGATTCGCGCTGGTTCGCGAACACCGGCGAGTACGGCAAGCTGCTGCATGAGGACATCAAGATCCGCAAGTATCTTGAGAAGGAGCTCAAGCAGGCCGCGATCTCGAAGGTCGTGATCGAGCGTCCGCACAAGAAGTGCCGCGTCACCATCCATGCCGCGCGCCCGGGTCTGATCATCGGCAAGAAGGGCGCCGACATCGAGAAGCTTCGCAAGAAGCTGATGGAGATGACGAAGTCCGAGACGCACCTCAACATCGTCGAAGTGCGCAAGCCGGAAATCGACGCGACCCTGGTCGCCCAGTCGATCGCCCAGCAGCTCGAGCGTCGCATCGCGTTCCGCCGCGCCATGAAGCGTGCCGTGCAGTCGGCCATGCGCCTCGGTGCCGAAGGCATCCGCATCAACTGCGCCGGCCGCCTTGGCGGCGCCGAGATCGCGCGCATGGAATGGTACCGTGAAGGTCGCGTGCCGCTGCATACGCTGCGCGCCGATGTCGACTACGGCACGGCCGAGGCGAACACGGCCTACGGCATTTGCGGCGTCAAGGTCTGGGTATTCAAGGGCGAGATCCTCGAGCACGATCCGATGGCTTCGGAGCGTCGTGCGACCGAGGGTGATGCTGCGCATGGTGGTGGTGGTGATCGCGAACGCGGTCGTCGTCGCGAAAACGCCTGAGACATTTAGGAATTTGGAGTTAGAACGATGCTGCAGCCAAAGCGCACAAAGTTCCGCAAGCAGTTCAAGGGCCGTATCCATGGTACCGCAAAGGGCGGCACCAACCTGGATTTCGGTGGTTTCGGGCTGAAGGCGCTTGAGCCGAACCGCGTCACCGCGCGTGAGATCGAGGCGGCCCGCCGCGCGATCACTCGCGAAATGAAGCGCGCCGGCCGCGTCTGGATCCGTATTTTCCCGGATGTGCCGGTAACGTCGAAGCCGACCGAAGTCCGCATGGGCAAGGGCAAGGGCGCGGTCGACTACTGGGCGGCGCGCGTCAAGCCGGGCCGCATCATGTTCGAGATCGACGGCGTCAATGAAGAAACCGCCCGTGAGGCGCTGCGTCTCGGCGCGGCCAAGCTCTCGGTCAGGACGCGCTTCGTACAGCGCATCGCAGAATAAGGACGGGCTGATCATGAAAGCCGAAGACATCCGGACCAAGACCCAGGACCAGCTGACCGACGACCTGGCCAGCCTGAAGAAGGAGCAGTTCAACCTGCGCTTCCAGAAGGCCACCGGCCAGCTCGAGAAGACCGCGCGCGTGAGGCAGGTTCGCAAGGACATTGCGCGTATCAAGACCATCGCTGCGGAAAAGTCCGCGGCCAAGAAGGCTTAAGGACGAAAACCATGCCAAAGCGCATTCTGCAGGGCACCGTCGTCAGCGACAAGAACGAGAAGACGGTTGTCGTCAAGGTCGAACGGCGCTTCACGCATCCCGTGATGAAGAAGACCGTGCGCATGACCAAGAAGTACAAGGCGCACGACGAGAACAACGCCCACAAGGTCGGCGATCAGGTGTTCATCCAGGAATCGAAGCCGATTTCCAAGGACAAGCGCTGGATCGTCGTGTCCTCGGACCAAGCCTGACCTCCGGGCGTAAACAACGAATTTTGGACAGACCGGGGAGGGGCTTCGAGCCCGTCCCGTTAGAAAAGAAGAAGGCGGCCAGTCATGATTCAGATGCAAACAAACCTCGACGTGGCGGATAATTCCGGCGCGCGTCGTGTCATGTGCATCAAGGTGCTGGGCGGCTCGAAGCGGAAATACGCTTCCGTGGGCGACATCATCGTGGTGTCGATCAAGGAAGCCATTCCGCGCGGCCGCGTTAAGAAGGGCGATGTGATGAAGGCGGTCGTGGTTCGCACGGCCAAGGACATCCGCCGCCCGGACGGCAGCGTGATCCGTTTCGACAAGAACGCGGCCGTTCTCGTCGACAACAAGAAAGAGCCGATCGGCACGCGTATCTTCGGACCGGTTCCGCGCGAACTCCGCGCCAAGAACCACATGAAGATCATCTCGCTCGCGCCTGAAGTGCTGTAAGGAGCCGGACCAATGCAAAAGATTAGAAAAGGCGACAAGGTCGTCGTGCTGGCCGGCAAGGACAAGGGCCGTTCGGGCGAAGTCCTCTCGGTTCAGCCGAAGGATGACACCGCACTGGTGCGCGGCGTCAACATGATCCGTCGTCACCAGAAGCAGTCCCAGTCCCAAGAGGGCGGGATCATCACCAAGGAAGCGCCGATCCAACTGTCGAACATCGCGCTGGCCGACCCGAAGGATGGCAAGCCGACCCGCGTCGGTTTCATCTTCCAGAAGGACGGCAAGAAGGTGCGCGTCGCCAAGCGCTCGGGAGAAGTCATCAATGGCTAAGGCTCAAACCAAGCAGGCGACTGCCAACAACACGCCGCGCCTCAAGCAGGTCTACAACGAGACCATCCGCAAGGCGCTGCAGGAGCAATTCGGCTACGACAACGAGATGCAGGTTCCGCGCATCGACAAGATCGTGCTGAACATGGGTGTGGGGGAAGCGACCGCCGATTCGAAGAAGCCTTCGGTCGCGGCCGAGGACCTGGCGATGATCGCCGGCCAGAAGGCCGTCGTGACCCGCGCCCGCAATTCGATCGCGGGCTTCAAGGTTCGCGAGAAGATGCCGATCGGCGCCAAGGTCACGCTGCGCAAGGAACGCATGTACGAGTTCCTCGATCGCCTCGTGAACATTGCGCTGCCGCGCGTCCGCGACTTCCGCGGATTGAATCCGAAGAGCTTCGATGGCCGTGGTAACTACGCTATGGGCATCAAGGAACACATCGTGTTCCCGGAGATCAACTACGACAAGGTTGATCAGATCTGGGGCATGGACGTCATCGTTTGTACGACGGCGAAGACGGACGACGAAGCCAGGGCTTTGCTCAAGGCTTTCAACTTCCCCTTCCGCCAGTAACGGCAGCGAGAAAAGGAAAAATCTGAAATGGCAAAGACCAGCTCAGTCGAGAAGAACAACAGGCGCCGCAAGCTTGCCGACCAGTACGGTCCCAAGCGCGCCGCGCTGAAAGCGATCATCATGGATCAGTCCAAGCCGATGGAAGAGCGCTTCCGCGCTCAGCTGAAGCTTGCTGCCCTGCCGCGCAACTCGGCCAAGATCCGCATCCGCAACCGCTGCGAAGTCACTGGCCGTCCGCGTGCCTACTATCGCAAGCTCAAAGTATCGCGCATCGCGCTTCGGGATCTCGGCAATAACGGCCAGATCCCGGGCCTGGTCAAGTCGAGCTGGTAAGGAGGACATAACATGTCATTGAGCGATCCTCTCGGCGATATGCTGACCCGCATCCGCAACGCCTATGGCCGCAAGAAGTCGAGTGTCTCGACGCCGGCCTCGCGTCTGCGCACCCGCGTCCTCGACGTGCTGAAGGCTGAAGGCTATATCCGCGATTACAGCCAGACCGACTTCGACAACGGCAAGTCCGAGATCGAAATCGAGCTGAAGTATTTCGACGGTGCTCCGGTCGTGCGCGAAATCGCCCGCGTTTCGAAGCCCGGCCGCCGCGTTTACGTTTCGGCCAAGTCGATCCCGCACGTCGCCAACGGCCTCGGCATCGCCATCCTTTCGACGCCGAAGGGCGTGATGGCCGACCACGAAGCACGCGAGCAGAACGTCGGCGGCGAGATCCTCTGCCAGATCTTCTGATCTGGCAGCTCACCGCAAATTGGAATCCGGTCTTCGGATCGTTCCGAAGACAGAGACCTGAAACAAGAGAAGTGACGAGGACAACAAAATGTCTCGTATTGGAAAGAAACCCGTTTCGCTGCCGCAGGGCGTGACCGCGACCGTCAACGGCCAGACCGTGACGGCGAAGGGCCCCAAGGGCGAGCTTAAGTTCGTGGTGAACGACGAAGTGCTGGTCAAGATGGAAGGCAGCGAGATCGCTGTCCAGCCCCGCGACCAGACCAAGACAGCTCGCTCCAAGTGGGGCATGTCGCGCACGCAGATCGTCAACATCCTGCAGGGCGTCAAGGACGGCTTCGAGAAGAAGCTCGAGATCACCGGCGTCGGCTATCGCGCTGCCTTGCAGGGTAAGAACCTGCAGCTGGCTCTTGGCTTCAGCCATGATGTCGTCTACGAGACGCCGGCCGGCATCACGATCACCGTGCCGAAGCCGACCGAAATCACCGTGGCCGGCATCGACAAGCAGCAGGTCGGCCAGGTTGCCGCGGAAATCCGCGAATACCGCGGTCCCGAGCCTTACAAGGGCAAGGGTGTCCGTTACGCCGGCGAGAAGATCGTCCGCAAGGAAGGCAAGAAGAAGTAGTCTGCTTGGCCCTGAAAAGTTACAGACTTTTCGGACAGGGCTAGGCCACGGAAGTGTAACGCCGCGGGGAGCGGTCGCGGGAGGCGCTTCGCCTGCCGCATATGGCGGCCCCCGTTTTTTGAAGGCAAGGAAGACATCATGGGTACCAAGGAAGCCATCCAGCGCCGTGCGCAACGCGTCCGCCGCCAGATCAAGAAAGTCGCCGGCGAGCGTCCGCGCCTTTCTGTGCACCGCACATCGAAGAACATCTACGTCCAGGTGATCGACGACGCCAAGGGGCACACTATCGCTGCCGCCTCGACGCTCGAGAAGGACCTCAAGGGTTCGCTCAAGACCGGCGCCGACACCGCCGCCGCCGCCGCGATCGGCAAGCTGATCGCCGAGCGCGCCACCAAGGCCGGCATCAAGGAAGTCGTCTTCGACCGTGGCCCGTACATCTATCACGGCCGCGTCAAGGCGCTGGCCGAGGCTGCCCGCGAAGGCGGTCTCAGCTTCTAATGCATGATCCCGAAAAGTTGCAGACTTTTCGGACAAGATCATGCAAAGGAGAAGTTCACCGCTGATGACCCAAAAGCGGCATCAGCAATCAGCAACCCGTGCTTCCGGAAAAGAACAAGGAACAGGATATGGCACAGGAACGTAGGGAAGGCGGCCGCGGCCGCGAGCGTGAAGAGCGCGATGACGGCATGGTGGACAAGCTCGTCCACATCAATCGCGTCGCCAAGGTCGTCAAGGGTGGCCGCCGCTTCGGCTTCGCCGCACTCGTCGTAGTCGGCGACCAGAAGGGCCGTGTCGGCTTTGGTCACGGCAAGGCGCGCGAAGTGCCGGAAGCCATCCGCAAGGCAACCGAATCCGCCAAGCGCGACATGATCTTCGTGCCGCTGCGCTCGGGCCGCACGCTGCATCATGACGTCGAGGGACGCTGGGGTGCGGGCCGCGTGCTGCTGCGCGCCGCCAAGCAGGGTACCGGCATCATCGCCGGCGGCCCGATGCGCGCCGTCTTCGAGACGCTCGGCATGCATGACGTGGTTGCCAAGTCGATGGGTTCGTCGAACCCCTACAACATGGTTCGCGCCACCTTCGACGCGCTGAAGAGCCAGATGCATCCCAAGGATGTGGCTGCGGCGCGCGGCATCAAGTATTCGACCCTTCAGGCCCGCCGCGGCACCGCCGTTGCGGCTGAAGAATAGTCGACCTGACCAGGGATTTTGACCATGGCCAAGAAAGCAACCAAGACCATCACCGTTGAGCAGATCGGCTCGCCGATCCGCCGTCCAAAGGAACAGCGCGCGACGCTGGTCGGCCTCGGCCTCAACAAGATGCACAAGCAGCGCACGCTGGAGGATACGCCCTCCGTGCGCGGCATGATCGCTGCCGTCCAGCATCTCGTCCGCGTCGTGGACGAGGGCTGAGCCAAAGCGCAGGAGAAGCAAGATGAAACTCAACGATCTGCGTGACAAGGACGGCGCGACGCACTCCAAGAAGCGTCTCGGCCGTGGCATCGGCTCAGGTTCCGGCAAGACCGCCGGTCGCGGCGTCAAGGGCCAGAAGGCGCGCTCCGGCGTTGCCGTCAACGGCTTCGAGGGTGGCCAGATGCCGCTCTACCGGCGCCTGCCGAAGCGTGGCTTCAACAACATCTTCGCCAAGAGCTTCGTTGTCGTCTCGCTGGCCCGCATCCAGGAAGCCGTCGATGCCAAGAAGCTTGACGTCAAGGCAATCGTGACGGCCGAAACGCTTGTCGCCGCCGGCGTCATCCGTCGCGTCAAGGATGGCGTGCGCGTGCTGTCCGACGGCGAGCTCAAGGCCAAGCTTGCCTTCGACGTCGCCGGCGCCTCCAAGGCCGCGATCGAGAAGATCGAAAAGGCCGGTGGTTCGGTCAAGCTGCCGGAAAAGGCAGCTGCCGAGTAACGGCAATTTGAAGCGCGGTCGGCAAGAGTGGCATTCGTTTTTGCTTTCGATCGCGCTTTGATCTGCTCAATTTAGCGGCCGCGTCAACGCGGCCGCTTGCATGTTTACAGCCCGGAGCTTATCTCGTGAGCTTCGGTGAAACGCACCGCCTGACCCCACGGGCCATCAAGCGTTACCAAGCGGAGAATCAGGCATGGCTTCGGCTGCTGAACAACTAGCCTCGAATCTGAATTTCTCGGCCTTTGCCAAGGCGGAGGACCTGAAGAAGCGCATCTGGTTCACCATCGGCGCGTTGCTCGTCTATCGCCTCGGCACCTACATCCCGCTTCCCGGCATCAATCCCGACGCCTTCGCCCAGGCCTTCTCCTCGCAGAGCAAGGGCGTGCTCGGCATGTTCAACATGTTCGCCGGCGGTGCCGTGCAGCGCATGGCGATCTTCGCGCTCGGCATCATGCCCTATATCTCCGCCTCCATCATCATGCAGCTGATGACCTCTGTCATTCCCTCGCTGGAAGGGCTGAAGAAGGAAGGCGAGCAGGGCCGCAAGGTCATCAACCAATACACGCGCTACGGCACCGTGCTCCTGGCGCTGGTGCAGGCCTATGGTATTTCGGTCGGGCTGGAGAACGGTAACGGCATCGTCAATGATCCCGGCATGTTCTTCCGTCTCTCGACCGTCGTTACGCTGGTCGGCGGCACCATGTTCCTGATGTGGCTTGGCGAACAGATCACCGCGCGCGGCATCGGCAACGGCATTTCACTGATCATCTTCTCCGGCATCGTCGCCGGCTTGCCGCGTGCCATTTCCGGCACGCTGGAACTTGGCCGCACCGGCGCGCTGTCGACCGGCCTGATCCTGGCGATCATCGTGCTGGCCATTGTCGTCATCGCGCTCATCGTCTTCTTCGAGCGCGCCCAGCGCCGCCTGCTGATCCAGTATCCGAAGCGCCAGGTCGGCAACCGCATGTTCCAGGGCGATACCTCGCACCTGCCGCTCAAGCTCAACACGTCGGGCGTCATCCCACCGATCTTCGCGTCGTCGCTGCTCCTGCTGCCGGCCACCGTCGCCGGCTTCTCGCAGACGACCAACATGCCGGCCTGGGCGAGCACCATCCTGGCCTCGCTCGGCCACGGCCAGCCGCTCTACATGGCATTCTACGCGGCGATGATCGTGTTCTTCGCCTTCTTCTACACTGCGATTGTCTTCAATCCGAAGGACACCGCCGACCAGCTCAAGAAGCATTCGGGCTTCATCCCGGGCTACCGCCCGGGCGAGCGCACCGCCGACTACATCGATTACGTTCTCACCCGCATCACCGTCGTCGGCGCCATCTACCTGGTGCTGGTGTGCCTGCTGCCGGAGTTCCTGATCTCGGCGACTGGCGTACCATTCTACCTTGGTGGCACATCGCTTCTGATCGTGGTCAGTGTCACGCTCGATACGGTTGCGCAGATTCAGGGTCACCTGATCGCGCACCAGTATGAAGGGCTGATCAAGAAGTCGAAGCTGCGCGGGGGGAAGAAAGCCAGATGAGGTTGATTTTGCTTGGGCCGCCGGGGGCGGGCAAGGGGACACAAGCACAAAGACTGGTAGAAAAACACGGCATACCCCAGCTCTCGACGGGTGACATGCTGCGTGCCGCCGTCCAGGCGGGTACCGAGGTCGGCAAGCGCGCCAAGGCGGTGATGGATGCCGGCGAGCTGGTCTCGGACACCATCGTCAACGCCATCGTCGCTGAGCGTATTGATCAGGCCGACTGCGCCAGGGGTTTCATCCTCGATGGTTATCCGCGTACGCTGGTGCAGGCCGATGCGGTTGAATCGATGCTCTTGGAGCGCGGCATTGGTCTCGATACGGTCATCGAACTTGTCGTCGACGACAGGGCCCTGGTCGGTCGGATCGTCAAGCGCGCCGATGATGCCAAGGCGGCTGGCCAGCCAGTGCGCAAGGACGACAATCCCGCTGTGTTCGAAGAGCGCCTGCGGGAGTACTACAAGAAAACCGCTCCGCTGACCGGCTACTATTACGCCAAGGGCAAGCTCAAGACCGTGGACGGCATGGCCAGTATCGACGCGGTGACCGCGGAGATCGAAGCCGTGGTCGTGGCGGCCGCGAAGGCGCGGTAAGGGAATTTAAAGATTAAGCTTGACGGAGGCGGCTCGCTGCGGTATGGCGGCCCGTCTTCCTATCAGGTGCGCACTTTGCTTGTCCGCAAGGGCAAGGCAGTCGCTTTGAACTGGAAACTCCCGCAAGGGCCGGCCTCCACCGGACGCGGGGCAATGTGGATAGCGCCGGATCTGCCTTTTTGAGGGTTGACCGGCCCATATGGAGAAGAGAAGAACATGGCTCGTATAGCCGGCGTCAACATTCCGACCAACAAGCGCGTCGTCATCGCGCTTCAGTACATTCACGGCATTGGCAAGAAGTTCGCCCAGGAGATCGTCGACAAGGTCGGCATCCCGGCCGAGCGCCGCGTCAACCAGCTGACCGACGCGGAAGTGCTGCAGATCCGCGAGACCATCGACCGCGATTTCCAGGTCGAAGGCGACCTGCGCCGCGAAGTGTCGATGAACATCAAGCGTCTGATGGATCTCGGCTGCTACCGCGGCCTGCGTCACCGCCGCTCGCTGCCGGTTCGCGGTCAGCGCACGCACACCAATGCACGTACCCGCAAGGGCCCGGCCAAGTCGATCGCCGGCAAGAAGAAGTAATTGGGAGTGAGTAGCTGTTAGTGAGTAGTGAGAACCGGCGTTAACGCCTGCACCTCGTCACTACTCACCAATTCACTATTCACGTTTCCAGGTGGAGCCGCTGGCATTACGGCGGTGTAGAGATCAACTGAAAGGACTACCATGGCCAAGGAAGCCGCACGTGTTCGCCGCCGCGAACGCAAGAACATCTCGTCGGGCGTTGCCCACGTCAATTCGACCTTCAACAACACGATGATCACCATCACCGACGCGCAGGGCAATTCGATCGCCTGGTCGTCGGCCGGTGCCCAGGGCTTCAAGGGTTCGCGCAAGTCGACCCCGTTCGCCGCCCAGATGGCTGCCGAGGACGTTGCCAAGAAGGCCCAGGAACACGGCATGCGCATGCTCGAAGTCGAGGTCTGCGGACCTGGCTCCGGTCGTGAATCGGCGCTGCGGGCCCTGCAGGCGGCCGGCTTCACCATCACCTCGATCCGTGATGTGACGCCGATCCCGCACAATGGCTGCCGCCCGCGCAAGAAGCGCCGCGTCTAAGCAATTTATCGAACGCCGCGTGAGCGCCCGGGGCGCTCCTCCACGGTATTCCAGGTCGCCCGCCACGATTGGATGGTGGCGGGTCAACGGAAGGAAAGCATCATGATCCAGAAAAATTGGCAGGAACTGATCAAGCCGAACAAGATCGAGTTCTCGTCGAAGAAGAAGACGCTGACCACGCTGGTCGCCGAGCCGCTCGAACGCGGCTTTGGCCTGACGCTCGGCAACGCGCTGCGCCGCGTGCTTCTGTCTTCGCTGCGCGGTGCGGCTGTCACCGCCGTGCAGATCGACGGTGTTCTGCATGAATTCTCGTCCATCGCCGGCGTGCGCGAGGACGTGACCGACATCGTCTTGAATATCAAGGAAATCGCCATCCGCATGGAAGGCGATGGCCCCAAGCGCATGGTCGTGCGCAAGCAGGGCCCGGGCGCGGTTCTGGCCGGCGACATCCAGACGGTTGGCGACGTCGAGATCCTCAACCCCGACCACGTCATCTGCACGCTGGACGAAGGCGCTGAAATCCGCATGGAATTCACCGTCGACACCGGCAAGGGCTATGTGCCTGCGGAGCGCAACCGCGCCGAAGACGCGCCGATCGGCCTGATCCCGGTCGATAGCTTGTATTCGCCGGTCAAGAAGGTCTCCTACAAGGTCGAGAACACCCGCGAGGGCCAGGTTCTCGACTATGACAAGCTGACCATGACCATCGAGACCGACGGTTCGATCTCGGGCGAGGATGCGGTGGCTTTCGCCGCCCGCATCCTGCAGGACCAGCTTGGCCTGTTCGTCAACTTCGACGAGCCGCAGAAGGAAGTCGCCGCGGAAGCCGTCACCGAGCTCGCCTTCAATCCGGCGCTGCTCAAGAAGGTGGACGAACTCGAGCTTTCGGTGCGTTCGGCCAACTGCCTGAAGAACGACAACATCGTCTACATCGGCGATCTCATCCAGAAGACCGAAGCCGAGATGCTGCGCACCCCGAACTTCGGCCGCAAGTCGCTGAACGAGATCAAGGAAGTTCTGGCGGCGATGGGCCTGCACCTCGGTATGGAAGTGCCGGACTGGCCGCCGGAAAACATCGAAGACCTCGCAAAGCGTTACGAAGACCAATATTGAGCATGAACTCCAAGGATCGGCGGCGTGAGCCGCTCGATCCGACGGTCGTGCGGAAAACCATCAGGGGCCGTGGCCTCTTGAACAACTGAAGAAGGAAAAGAGCCATGCGCCACGGTTTCAAAGGCCGCCGCTTCGCCCGCAGCATAAGCCACCGCAAGTCGATGTTCGCCAACCTGGCGGTGTCGCTGCTCGAGCACGAGCAGATCGTCACCACCTTGCCGAAAGCGAAGGACCTGCGTCCCATCGTCGAGAAGCTGGTGACGCTCGGCAAGCGCGGCGACCTGCACGCCCGCCGCCAGGTGATCGCGCAGATCGGCAATGAAGGCGTCGTCAAGCGTCTGTTCGATACCATCGCCCCGCGCTACGCCACCCGCAACGGCGGCTATTTGCGTATCATGAAGGCCGGCTTCCGTCACGGCGACAATGCCGCGATGGCGGTCATCGAGTTCGTCGACCGCGACACCTCGGCCAAGGGCGCCGGCGACCGCGCCCGCATCGAAGCCGAAGGCACGGACGAAGCCGCAGCCGCATAAAGTTTCGTCTTTCCAGATTGATTTAAAGGGGCCTGCGGGCCCCTTTTTCATATTCCGCGCGCAAAGGCGTACCCAAAAATATTGATTGCCGCGAAAATAATCGGATTTCAGCGGCTTAGCCTTTCATTTTGCACATTCGTCGGGACAATGCGCCCGAACTCGCTTGGAGGATTCGCAATGCGCGCCAAAAAACTGTCCCTTGTTCTGCTCTGCGCCTTCATGGTGTTCGCAGCCGCACCGGCAGTCCGGCAGGCGCTGGCCGAGGACGCCGCCAAGCCAGCCGATCCGGGGCTCTCCGATGTGCTGACCGACTTGTTGCATGGCGTCGAAGGCGAAAATGCCACTTCCGGTCCGGACAAGCGCGTGCCGTTCGGCCGCGAGGAGGTCCAGCTTTCCTTCGCGCCGCTGGTCAAGCAGACGGCGCCGGCCGTGGTCAATGTCTATGCCTCGCAGACGGCCAAGGTGACGTCGCCTTTCGAAGGCGATCCCTTCTTCGAGGAATTTTTCGGCCGCGCCCAGCCGCGTGCGCAGTCTTCGCTGGGCTCGGGCGTGCTGGTCGATTCGAGCGGTGTGATCGTCACCAATTTCCATGTCATCAAGGACGCCGACGAGGTCAAGGTGGCGACCGCCGACGGCCGTGAATTCACCAGCAAGGTGATGCTCAAGGACGAGACGCTCGATCTGGCCGTGCTCAAGATCGAATCCGACAAGCCGTTCCCGGTCATCGCCATCGGCGATTCCGACGCGCTCGAGGTCGGCGACCTGGTGCTGGCCATCGGCAATCCCTTCGGTGTCGGCCAGACCACCACCAACGGTATCGTTTCCGCCCTTGCTCGCAGCCATATCGGCGTTTCGGATTCTGGCTATTTCATCCAGACCGATGCCGCCATCAATCCCGGCAATTCCGGCGGTGCGCTGATCAATATGGGCGGCCAACTTGTCGGCATCAACACCGCCATCTACAGCCGCAGCGGCGGCTCGATCGGTATCGGGTTTGCCATCCCCGCCAACATGGTGCGGGCTTTCGCCGATGCCGCCAAGGCCGGCCTCGATTTCTTCGAACGGCCCTATATCGGCGCTGAGTTCGAAGCGGTGACGCCGCAGATCGCCGAATCGCTCGGCATGGAAAAGCCAATTGGAGCGCTGGTCTCCTCGGTCGACGCGACGGGTCCCGCTGGCAAGGCAGGGCTGAAGCCGGGCGATGTCGTGCTGCAGATCAACGGCAAGCCGGTCGAGAGCATCGAGGCGCTGGACTATCGCATGGCGACGCTGTCGATCGGTGCCAAGGCGAATTTCGCGATCCTGACCAAGAGCCAGCAAGCAGCCTTGGATATCGCGCTGGAGCGCGCGCCGGAGGGGGCAAAAGCCTCGGAAGTGACGCTGCATGGCCGCAGCCCGTTCTCGGGCGCCAAGGTCTCGGAACTATCGCCGCGGCTTGCTCAGAAGCTTGGCCTGCGCACCGATCTCAAGGGCGTGACCGTGATCGACATCAACCGTGATTCGCCGGCCGCCGATTTCGGCTTCCAGCCGGGCGACGTCGTGCGCGAGGTCAACGGCACCAGCATCGACACCGCCGCAACGCTGGCGCAGGTAGCCCAGCAGGATACGCGCTGGTGGCGCTTTACCGTCGAGCGCGGCGGGCAGATACTGCGCCAGGTATTGCGTTACTGAGTTCGAGCCCCTGAAGGGATCGCGCTTCAAACTTAGAGCGGATCAGCGTTTTGCCGAAACGCCGATCTGCTCTATCTCCTTGTTTTGACGCAATTCCGGACGGAAAACCGCTTCACGCTTTTCCTGGAATTGCTCTGAGGAAGTGCATGGCCGATCTGTTCAGCGTCGACGAACCGGAAAAAGTGCCGCCCGGGCGGCCGCTGGCCGACAGGTTGCGTCCGAAGAACCTTGGCGAGGTCGTCGGCCAGGAGCATTTGACGGGCCCCGATGGCGCGCTGACCCGGCTGATCGGCTCCGGTTCGCTGGGCTCGATGATCTTCTGGGGGCCGCCCGGCACCGGCAAGACCACGGTGGCGAGGCTGCTCGCCGGCGAGACCAGCCTCGCCTTCGAGCAGATATCGGCCGTCTTTTCCGGCGTCGCCGATCTGAAGAAAGTGTTCGAGGCGGCCAAGCTGCGCCGCGCCAACGGCCGCCAAACCCTGCTTTTCGTCGACGAGATTCACCGCTTCAACCGTGCCCAGCAAGATTCTTTTCTCCCCGTCATGGAGGATGGGACGGTCGTCCTGGTCGGCGCCACCACTGAAAACCCGTCCTTCGAACTCAATGCGGCCTTGTTATCGCGCGCGCGGGTCATGGTCTTCCATTCGCTCGGCGAAGACAGCATCGCAAAGCTGATGGTGCGGGCGGAGGAGACCGAGGGCAGGGCGCTGCCGCTCGATGACGAGGCGCGGGCGATGCTGATCCGCATGAGCGATGGCGACGGGCGCGCATCGCTGACGCTGGCCGAGGAAGTCTGGCGTGCCGCCAAGCCTGGCGAGATATTCGATCCCGAAGGGCTGCAGCGCATCGTCCAGCGCCGTGCGCCGATCTACGACAAGGGCCAAGACGGCCATTACAATCTGATCTCGGCGCTGCACAAGTCGGTGCGCGGCTCGGATCCCGATGCCGCGCTCTACTATCTCGCGCGCATGTTCGATGCTGGCGAGGATCCGCTCTATCTCGGCCGCCGGCTTGTGCGCATGGCGATGGAAGACATCGGGCTGGCCGATCCGCAGGCACTGGTCATCGCCAACGCCGCCAAGGATGCCTATGACTATCTCGGCTCTCCAGAGGGCGAACTCGCTTTCGCCGAGGCCACCGTCTATCTCGCCACCGCGCCCAAATCCAACGCCGTCTATACGGCCTTCAAGGCAGCCACGCGGGCCGCGAAGGAACATGGCTCGCTGCTGCCGCCCAAGCGTATTCTCAACGCTTCGACCAAGCTGATGAAAGAGGAGGACTACGGCGCCGGCTACCGTTACGACCATGATGAGCCGGACGCCTTTTCAGGCCAGAACTATTTTCCCGAAAAGATGGGTCGACAGACCTTTTACGATCCGCCCGAGCGTGGTTTCGAGCGCGATATCAGAAAGCGGCTCGACTACTGGGCAAAGCTGCGCAAAGAGCGGGAATAACCGGTTTGCGTGGCCCGGTGGTCGTCACGCTTCGGGACGAGGCTTCGTCCTGGGGCATTTCAACTTCGGTCGTCCTCCATACACTGTTCGCCGCGACACTGGCATTGATGCCGTTGCCGAAGCGGCCGAACCGGCTGGAGGAAGAGCGGGTGTCGGTCGACATCCTGACGCCTGAACAGTTCGAGGCATCGGCGAAACCACCGCCGGCCTCCGCCGCTGCGGCGCTACCGGAGGCGCGGACGGCAGAGCCACCGCCTGCTTCGAACCCGCCCAAAACTCAACCGCCCGCCGCGCCTGCCATGATTCGCCCGACGCGGATGCTGTCGGCCAAGACCCTGGCCGATCCGCGCAGCAGGCAGGCGCGCGCCGATCTCAAGACCTTCGCATCCGACGAGCGCATGGTGCAGCTTTGCAATCTGGAGGCCATGGATCAAATCCGCCAATGGCATGCGGATTTCCAGCCGGAGCGGGTGGTGCCCTACGCAACCGCCGAGGAAAAGATCACCGGCACGACGATCGCCGCCGATGGTGCGGCTTTCCGCAGCCGTAAAAACTGGTACAGTCTGAAGTTCAAATGCCAGCTCGCACAGGACGGCGAAAGCGTCGTTGGCTTTGAGTTTCTGGTCGGCGATCCCGTGGCCAGGGACAAATGGGACGAGCTTGGCTTGCCAGCGGTGCATTGACAGCCCGGCAAGCTCCACCAGGCAGCCAGCCCGGCCGGATACCATGGCCGTTGTGCGGTGACCCAAAAAACCTTATCAAGGCGCACGGTCGGGCGGTGGCCGTTGCCATGATTTGGGCACCTCATTCGCAACAGGATCGCGCTTCGCGCGTGGAAAAATGACAAAAACCCTTCGCAAATCACTTCGCAAATTCGCTATTGCCATCCCGCTTCTTGCCCTTGGCTTCTATTTCATCCCGATCCTGACGACGATCTTCATCGTCTGTGGTCTGATCGATGTGCTGCGCAACGACAGGAAGGATCTGGCGCTGTTCAGCGGCTACTTCCTTGGCAACGGGCTCTTCACCTGGTTGCTCTCACCCTTCAACCTGCTGGTCGATCTTCTGTGCTACAGAAATCCGGGCGTGTGGAAGCTGGAGCAGTTTCCCGCCGACTATCAGCGTGAGGTCAACGAGGTCCTTGATGTCTTCAAGGCGCGCAAGGACGAGATCATCGCCGACATCGACGCCAATTTCGGCGCCGGCCGGCGCGGCATGTATGTCTACCAGTGGTACGGCAAGCACAGAATAGACAACGTCGAGGAATTCAACAAGGATTTCAAGTACATCAAGACGATCGCCGTTTCCGTCTTCAGCAAGCGCGAATCGACCTCCTGGCATTTCGGGCCGCTGCGGCTCAGCCTGCGCATCCTCTACAATCTGATTCCGGTGAAAGCTGAGATCTTCGTCGAATGCGGCAACGTCAAGAACTACTGGTACGACAATCCGCAGTTCATTTTCGACGACACGCTGCTGCATCGCTCGGTCAACGAATATGATGGCCGCCGCTACTGCGTGTTCATGGATATTATCAGGCCGTCCCCGGTGCCCCGCCTGATCGCTGGCATGCTTGCGGTCGTGTCGGTGAGCGTCGAGCGCATCAATTCGATGTTCTACAAGAACTGGAAGATGATTGGCTCGACCAAGCCGAAAACCACCTGATCTGAAGAGCGGCTGAAGCTGCCTGGTCCGCCGGCAGCGCAGCCACTTTCTGCGCAAGGAGCGGCATTTTGGTGGCCGCTCGCACCATCTTAGTATGCATTTTGAACATTGGAATTTATGAGATCCTGTCTCTGAAAATTTATCCAAGCGGTAATTTTTTTAGCGTACGCTGGCGGCGCCAATGCGTTTAAATGCCTATTTCTTCACTGTGGCTTCCTTGGGTGGGTCGGTTGACGGAGAACAAAGCATTCCGATTTTGGGCCGGGACCTATCTCTGTAGCGCATTGATAGGAATCTTCTTCTGTGTCGTTTATTTAAATCTTGAAGAGAAAGTCTATTACTGGGACTTTATTGCTTATTTCAACGGATTTAATCAACTCGGTGCTCTCTTGGTTGAGAGCCCTCTCAAGTGCCTGAATCGATTGGGCCTCTCTATCCAGACGGATGATTACGGTTTGGCAATTTTGGTGCCGTTGCTGCCGTTCTATGTGCTTTTTGGAGGTTCAAGGCTTCCATTCATCATCGGAATAGTCACGGTCTATCTGGTTCCCACAGTCCTTTTCATAGCGAGAATGAGCTACCTGGAGGCTGTCTCCAAGACGTCGCCGTCCCGAGGCTGGGTCTCCGTCTGGATTGCGGCCTTTCTCTACACTCCGTTCTGGGCGGCGACGCTTCGCGGGTTACCTGATATTGCCGGCTGTTTCACGCTTGCCGCGGCAACGTATTTTCTTTGGAGATCAAAGTTCCTGACCCGCGAACCGGTGATCAGCGGGATTTGCGTCGGCGTGTGTCTGTGGTCGGCGTTCATGCTGCGCCGTTGGTATGCATATGGTGCGATGGGGATAATGCTCTCCGCGGCGTTCTTTTGCTTGTTGCAGGTCGCGAAGGACCGAAACATACCGACCCTCTGGAAAGCCGCGTTAGGAGGTGCCTGTGCAATTCTCGTTATTCTTGGAACCGCATGGAATTTCCAGCTGCCCCTGATCGCCAGGATCCTGGAAACCAGCTATGGCGACCTTTACAGCGGATACAGGACGACCTTCGTCTCCCAAGTCGACCAAATAGAATCTCGTCTCAGCTACGTGAACTGGCTGCTGATTGTTGTAGGAATTTACTACTCTATCATACGTCGCAATAATTTTTCCCTGTTCTGCGTCGTGGCCTCCATACTCACGTTTCTTCTTTTTACCCGCACGCAGGACCTGGATCGGCATCATTCGATGCCACTTTTTCTTTGGCTCTTTCCTGCATACGCCCAGGCAATTGTTGCCATCGTTTCGATGCCGGCACTGAGATCGCGATGGTCAACCGTCGCCATAGCCGTTGTCGCCGGATTTGCGTATTTCGGCACCCTTTTTCCGGTCGGCCGCCAATGGCTGTCGCCGGTCAGCTTCGTCTTCGCCAGGGAAGCAACGCTCCCTCTTCGGCTTGACAATTTGGAAGAATATAAACGCCTCATTGATGATCTCGTCAACAAAACGAGATCCGGAGACCGTTTCTCCGTATTCGCCTCAAGCTCGGTGATGAGTGATTCGCTGCTGTTTGTTATGAATCCCGATCTTTTTCCCCACCTTACCTTGTCTTGCCAGGTTGACAGCCGCGACCAATTCCGCGTGGAACCGTTGAAGTCCAGATATATTGTTGTAACCGATCCGCCAGTGACCCACCTGCAGCCGGGTGCGCAGATCTGCATTACAATGCCTGCGCAATACATTGTTCAGGGGAAAGGCATCGGAGCCGCATACAGACGCATTGCGGAATACCAGCTGTCGGGCAACGTTACCGGCTATCTCTACGAACAGATGCGTCCGGTCAGCAAACCGGAAATCGATGCCCTGTATGGCGAATTCAGGAAGAAATATCCAAGCTGGACAACGCCTGAGTGGTGACGGTCGATCGGCATTGACCGAGACTACCGTGTGAGGCAGTAAACTTCCATGTTCAATCTGCTTCTCGTTATGGTCGGCGGCGGTATCGGTGCAGGCATCCGCCATCTGACTAGTATGGGCGCGCTGCGCCTCGTCGGCCCCAACTATCCCTGGGGCACGATGGCGATCAACATCATCGGCTCCTTTGCGATGGGGTTGTTCATCGCCATTTTGGCGCGTCGCGGCGGATCAAACGAGCTCAGACTATTCGTCGCCACCGGCATCTTCGGAGGCTTCACCACATTTTCCGCCTTTTCGCTCGATTTCGCGGCGCTGTGGGAACGGGGAGCCACGCTGCCTGCGTTCGGTTACGCGCTTGCAAGCGTCATTGGCGCGATCATTGCCCTGTTTCTGGGACTTTGGCTCGCAAGAAGCCTGCCATAAACCACGCCATGGCATGCTTTATGGTTTTGGGCGGCATGCATTAGTGCTATTGCCGCGCCAAGCGCAGGCCAAGAGCCCTGCTCGGGAAAACGGATAGCGAAGAAACATGGCAGGCGTTGAACAGATCACGGTGGAGGCAGGCGAGGCGGGCATGCGGCTCGATCGCTGGTTCAAGACGCATTTCCCGGGACTTGGCTTCGGCCATCTGCAGAAGCTGCTGCGCTCCGGCCAGATCCGCGTCGATGGCGGCCGGGTCAAGACCGACACCCGCGTCGAGCCGGGCCAGGTGGTGCGTGTGCCGCCGCTCGAGGTGGACAAGAAGGGCGAGAGCGCGCTCACGGGCCACTCGATCCGCAACCAGGGCGACGCCGATGTGCTCGCCAAGATGCTGCTCCATGAGGACCCGAAGGTCTTCGTCTTCAACAAGCCGGCGGGCCTCGCCGTTCAGGGCGGCTCCGGCGTCACGCGCAATGTCGACGACATGCTGGAAGCCTGGCGCAGCCAGAAGGGCGAGAAGCCGCGGCTGGTGCATCGGCTCGACCGCGATACGTCAGGCGTACTGGTTGTCGCCCGTACCAGGCTTGCCGCCATGAAGCTCTCCGAGGCGTTCCGGGCGCGAGAAACCAAGAAGACCTACTGGGCGTTGGTCAAAGGCGTGCCGCCCAGGCGCGAGGACAAGATCTCGACCTGGCTGATCAAGGAGCCGACAGAGGACGGCGACCGCGTGCGCGTGGCCGCGCATGGTGAAAAGGGCGCCGACCATGCCGTGTCCTACTACCGCATCATCGAGCAGGCGGCGCAGACCATGACCTGGCTGGAGATGGAGCCCTATACGGGCCGCACCCACCAGCTCCGCGTCCATGCCGCCTATATCGGCTGCCCGATCATCGGCGACCCGAAATACTTCGAAGCCGACACCAACTGGGATTTTCCCGGCGGCATTCAAAACCGCCTGCACCTGCACGCGCGCCGCATCATTATCCCGCACCCGGACAAGGGCGTCATCGACGTCACCGCGCCGATGCCGCCGCACATGCGCCAGAGCTGGAACCTGATCGGCTTCGACGACGCCAGCGCGGAGGATTGACCGTGAGCGGCGCCACCGACGCGCTCGATCGGCGCGACACGGTCGATATGGCCGCCGCCGCCATCATGGTCGGGCTGACCTTCTCCTGGGGCCTGAATTACGTCGCCGCCAAGATCTCCTACGCCGGCTACGACCCCGTCTTCCTGTCAATCGCACGCTCGGTCATCGGCGGCTTCTGCGTCTTCCTCTGGTGCCGCTGGCGCGGCATTGCGCTGTTCACCAGGGATGGGACATTGCTGGCCGGCATCGCGGTCGGCGTGCTTTTCGGCGTCGAGTTCCTTTGCCTCTATGTCGGGCTGGAGCACACCACCGTTGCCCGCAACACGCTGCTGGTCAACTCAATGCCGTTCTGGATGCTGATCGGCGGCCACTTTCTGCTTGGCGAACAGATCACCGCGCGCAAGTTCCTTGGCCTGCTGTTGGCTTTCGCGGGTCTCGCCACCGTTTTTTCCGACAAGCTCGGCGGTACCGGAGACATGCTGTTCGGCGATCTCCTGAGCCTTGGTTCCGGGTTTTTCTGGGCCCTGACCAATATCCTCATCAAACGATCGAAACTGGTCGAGGCAAGCGCGGAGAAGCTGCTGCTCTATCAACTCGCCGGCGCGGCGATCGTTGGCGTGTTGGTAATGCCTCTCGCGGGCCCACCCGTTCGCGATCCAGCCTTGCTGCCGACATTGGCGCTGCTTTTCCAGGCAATCTATATCGTCGCCTTTACATACGTGCTGTGGTTCTGGCTGCTGCGCCGCTATCCGGCCTCAGGGCTGTCGAGCTTCACCTTCCTGTCGCCGGTCTTCGGTGTTTTATGCGGTGCGATCATCTTGAACGAGCCGCTGACCATTCGCATTTTTCTAGCACTTGGCTTGATTGCGGCGGGGCTGATCATCGTCAACCGGCCGGCACGCAAGCTGACACCGGTGTGAGAAAGAGACTTCATGCGTGATATCCTCAACGACCTTGAAGCGGGCAAGTATCTTTCCGATCCGGATCCGGTACGTCGCGCCCAGATCCAGATGAAGACGCCGCTGCCCAAGCGCTTCTACAAGGAGGTCTCGGTCGTGCCGGTGGAAGCTGGTTTTGCGGTGCAACTCGACGGCAGGCCGGTGCGCACGCCGGGCAAGGCGCTGCTGGCGCTGCCGACCGAGGCGGCCGCGACACTGGTTGCCGGCGAGTTCGCGGAACAGGGCGAGACGATCAATCCGGTGACGATGCCGGTGATGCGGCTGGTCAACACCGCCATCGATGGCGTGGCCAGCGATCCGCAGGCGGTGCTGGAAGACATTCTGCGGTTTGCCTCGTCGGATCTGCTCTGTTACCGCGCCGATGCCCCGCAAGGGCTGGTCGAGCGGCAGAACGAACAGTGGGATCCCGTCATCGACTGGGCACGCGCCGCGCTTGGGGTTCGCTTCAACCTTGCCGAGGGTATTATCCATGTCGAGCAGCCGCGCGAAACCATTGCCGTGCTGGGCAGCCACCTGGCGCAGCGCGACGAGCCGCTGCGCCTGGCCGCCATTCATGTCATGACATCGCTGACCGGCTCGGCATTGCTGGCGTTGGCGGTCGATTTCGGCGAGCTCGACGGCGAGGAGGCCTGGGCCGCCGGCCATGTCGACGAGGACTGGCAGATTGCGCATTGGGGACAGGACGCCGAAGCAGTCGCGCGTCGTGCCGCCCGCAAACGAGACATGATGGCCGCGGTCAGCTTGCTCGAAGCGCTGCGGACCTGAGCGCTTCGCTCCGCCTTCGCACTGCACCTAATACCAAAGTCATAATCCCATCGTCGCGGTGCCTTTCCCCGGCGCTTTCTGCCATTTTTCATGTGCTGGCTGTGTTTTGAGTCTGCGTTCGGAGGAGAACGCTGACGTTGGCGCACAGCATCGAGGACTGGGTCTCACGGGAGGATAACTCAATGGCAATGGCATCGACCGCCGGCGGAAGGAGCCGGGGCATGACGCGGGAGGAGAAGAAAGTCATCTTCGCTTCCTCGCTCGGCACCGTTTTCGAATGGTATGATTTCTATCTCTACGGCTCGCTGGCGGCTTTCATCGGCTCGACCTTTTTCAGTCCGACGATTCCCGAAGCAACGCGCAACATCTTCGCGCTGCTGGCCTTTGCCGCAGGTTTCCTGGTGCGCCCGTTCGGCGCGCTGCTGTTCGGTCGCATCGGCGACCTCGTCGGTCGCAAATACACATTCCTGGTCACCATGACGATCATGGGCCTGTCGACCTTCCTGGTCGGCCTGTTGCCCGGCTATGCAACCCTGGGCATTGCTGCTCCGGTGATCCTGATTGTCCTGCGCATGCTGCAGGGTTTGGCGCTGGGCGGCGAATATGGTGGTGCGGCGACCTATGTCGCCGAGCACGCGCCCGATGACCGCCGCGGCTTTTACACCTCTTGGATCCAGACGACGGCGACGCTCGGCCTGTTCCTGTCGCTGATCGTCATCCTGATTGTGCAGGGCTCGCTGAGCAAGGAGAGCTACGCCGCCTGGGGTTGGCGCATTCCTTTCATCGTCTCTTTCCTGCTGCTCGCCATTTCGATCTGGATCCGGTTGTCTCTCTCGGAGTCCCCGACCTTCCAGAAGATGAAGGACGAGGGCAAGGGCTCCAAGGCGCCGCTTTCGGAAGCCTTTGGTCAGTGGAAAAACGCCAAGATCGCGCTCCTTGCGCTGCTCGGCCTCACCGCCGGTCAGGCCGTCGTCTGGTACAATGGCCAGTTCTACGCGCTGTTCTTCCTGCAGAACGTGCTGAAGGTCGACGCGCAGTCGGTCAACATCATGATCGCCATCGCGCTGGCGCTCGGCTCGATCTTCTTCGTCGTGTTCGGCTGGCTCTCCGACAAGATCGGCCGCAAGCCGATCATCATGGCTGGCCTGGCGCTCGCCATCGTCTGCACCTTCCCGCTGTTCAAGGCATTGACCTGGGCCGCCAATCCAGCGCTCGCCAAGGCACAGCAGAGCACTCGGGCAACTGTGACGGCAGCACCCGGAGACTGCAGGTTCCAGTTCAATCCGGTCGGAACCGCGAAATTCACGACGTCCTGCGACATCGCGACTTCGTTCCTGACCAAGAACTCAGTTCCGTACGATGTGGTGTCGACGGCCGCGCCCGGGACGGCCGCGTCGGTCAAGATTGGTACAGAGACGGTGGCGTCCTACGATGCGGTCGCCGCCGGCGATCAGGCCAAGGCCAAGGACGCGGCCTTCGTCAAGGCTGTCAACATGTCCCTGCGGGACGGCGGTTATCCGCTGAAGCGTGCGGCGATCAAGGTTGCGGACCAGAAACTCGATGCGTTTGTTGCCGCCAACCCGGAGCTGAAGCTGGACGCTGCCGCGATCCGTGCCGGTGAGAAGGCGACGGTGCCGATTGATCAGGCGGTCAAGGACAAGCTCTTGACTACCGAAGAGGCCGCGGGCGCGCCCGAGGTCACCGTCTACAACATACCGGGCGGCGGCGCCTTCGCCATGTTCGCCGATCCGGCGGCGGTGAACTGGCCGATGACAATCGGTATCCTGTTCATCCTGGTGCTGTTCGTGACCATGGTCTACGGGCCGATCGCGGCGATCCTTGTCGAGATGTTCCCGACTCGCATTCGCTACACTGGCATGTCATTGCCCTACCACATCGGCAATGGCTGGTTCGGCGGCCTGCTGCCGGCGACGGTGTTCGCGCTCAGCGCCTACAAGGGCGATATCTATTATGGCCTCTGGTATCCGGTGGTAATCGCGGCAATGACGCTGATCATCGGCATGATCTTCGTCAAGGATACGCTCGGTACCGACCTGCACGCCAAGGAGTAGCCGATCGGCCGATAGGAACGAAAAGCCCGGCGCGAGAGCGATCGCGCCGGGCTTTTTCATGTGAGATCGACGTGGAGGGCTTCAGCTCTTCCGTCGCGGGTTTTCTTCCTCGACGGCGGCCTCGTGATACCAGCCATCGGAATCGGCGTGCTCGCCGCGAAGCGCGGCAAGCTCTGCCGCGAATTTGGCCTTGGCGCCTAAATTTAAGGCAGACTTGCGCGCTGCCAGCGGGAACATCAGGATTTTCGCCGACGGACGCGATTGCGTGACTTGCATTGCCGGTCTCCCTGCTTTTTCAGAAGCTTGCCGATTCAGTTCTCATCAAAATAGGTTCTGCGATTCATTTAGGCAATATGCTCAGGAAAAGATCATGATTTGCCTATGATTTAAGCAGTATTGCCGTTTGGCCGATCCTGACGCATTGCTGAGACGGCTCAGCAAAATCAAAGCCTTGGCATGACCATTTTGCCGCACCCGTCGGAGGCCGAGTGGCATACGAATTGCTTTTTAATCATCGGCAGGCCGGCCTGTTTCGGCCATGCATCGACATCGCCTGCTTGCGGTGTCCAAGCAACGAGAGGCTCTAGAATGACCAAATACAAGCTCGAGTATATCTGGCTCGATGGATACACCCCGGTCCCCAATCTTCGCGGCAAGACGCAGATCAAGGAATTCGCCGAGTTCCCGACGCTCGAGCAGCTGCCGCTGTGGGGTTTCGATGGGTCCTCGACGCAGCAGGCCGAGGGGCATAGCTCCGATTGCGTGCTGAAACCGGTCGCCGTCTATCCCGATCCGGCCCGCACCAACGGCGTGCTCGTCATGTGCGAAGTCATGATGCCCGACGGCGTTACGCCGCACGCATCCAACAAGCGCGCCACCATCCTCGACGACGAAGGCGCCTGGTTCGGCTTCGAGCAGGAGTATTTCTTCTACAAGGATGGCCGTCCGCTCGGCTTCCCCGAAAGCGGCTATCCCGCGCCGCAGGGCCCGTACTATACCGGCGTCGGCTATTCGAATGTCGGCTCCGTTGCGCGCCAGATCGTCGAGGAACATCTTGATCTCTGCCTGGCGGCCGGCATCAACCACGAAGGCATCAACGCCGAAGTGGCCAAGGGCCAGTGGGAATTCCAGATTTTCGGCAAGGGTTCCAAGAAAGCCGCCGACCAGATGTGGATGGCTCGCTATCTGATGCAGCGCCTGACCGAGAAGTACGGCATCGACATCGAATACCACTGCAAGCCGCTCGGCGACACCGACTGGAACGGCTCGGGCATGCATGCCAATTTCTCGACGTCCTATATGCGTGAAGTCGGCGGCAAGGCCTATTTCGAAGCGCTGATGGCGGCCTTCGACAAGAACCTGATGGATCACATCGCCGTCTACGGCCCGGACAACGACAAACGTTTGACCGGCAAGCACGAGACAGCGCCGTGGAACAGGTTCAGCTATGGCATCGCCGATCGCGGCGCCTCGATCCGCGTCCCGCATTCGTTCGTCAAGAACGACTACAAGGGCTATCTGGAAGACCGCCGTCCGAACTCGCAGGGTGACCCCTACCAGATCGCCTCGCAGATCCTGAAGACGATCGCTTCGGTGCCGGCGAGCGCAGAGGTTTCGGCCGCTGCCTGATTCTCTTTGCGGCGTGGACAGCTCCGCGCCGCACGCGGATGTTCATTGTGGAAAAGGCCCGGGCGGAAACGCCCGGGCCCCGGGCGGAAACGCCCGGGCCTTTTTGCCAGATTGGTCCGGAACGGCGAATTCCCCCAAAAAAAGTCAGGTTGAAAAGGGACGGGCAATTTTAGCCGAACGAGAGGCTTTGGTTGACGCCCCTTGCCGCCACTCGTCTCATGCATTTCCGAGTTTCATTGAAAAAGCCCGGAAAACAGCCTGTTTCAGCTCCTCCGTACACCACAGATCCTTTATATAAGCCACTGTTCATACATCGAAATCGGCGATTTGTGCCTCCGGCAGGCGGCGTTGACAGGCCACGCCGCGGCATGCGTATTCGTCGCCTTGGGGGTTACGCCAAAGCGATGCTGTTCGAACGGGGCGGGGGTTTCGTGAACGACGGCATTGGCGGGGGCGCCGGACGAGCGGGCATTGCAGCCTGAGGCAGTGCGCCGCTCGCTCCTGGCGTTCGATTGCGTCCCGAAAGGCCATCCGCCAACTTGCTCGAACGGGTTTTTTGCCACCCAACCCGAGGTCTTCTGCGGCGGCCAAGAGGGCAGGCTGCCCCAGCTGAGATGCGTCCTCCTTGGATCAGCAAAAAAGCCCTTGAAGGGGGAAATCCTTCAAGGGCTTCGAAACACTATCCGAACGGAATCTTAGACCGAATAGTACATGTCGTATTCGACCGGATGCGGGGTCATTTCGAAGCGCATCACTTCGGCCATCTTGAGCTCGATATAGCTGTCGATCTGGTCGTCGTCGAAGACGCCGCCGGCCTTCAGGAAGCCGCGATCCTTGTCGAGGCTCTGGAGCGCTTCGCGCAGCGAACCGCAGACGGTCGGGATCTTCTTCAGCTCCTTCGGCGGCAGGTCATAGAGATCCTTGTCCATCGGCTGTCCCGGATGGATCTTGTTCTTGATGCCGTCGAGGCCGGCCATCAGCATGGCGGCGAAAGCGAGATAGGGGTTCGCACCCGGATCGGGGAAGCGGACCTCGACGCGCTTCGCTTTCGGTGAACTGCCGAACGGGATGCGGCAGGACGCCGAACGGTTGCGCGCCGAATAGGCGAGCAGCACCGGCGCCTCGTAGCCCGGCACCAGTCGCTTGTAGGAATTGGTCAGCGGGTTGGTGAAGGCATTGATCGCCTTGGCATGCTTGATGATGCCGCCGATGTAGAACAGGCAGCTCTCCGAAAGACCGGCATACTCATTGCCGGCGAAAGTTGGCTTGCCGCCTTTCCAGATCGACTGGTGAACGTGCATGCCCGAGCCGTTGTCGCCGAAGATCGGCTTCGGCATGAACGTGGCCGTCTTGCCATAGGCATTGGCGACCTGGTGCACGACGTACTTGTAGATCAGCATCTTGTCGGCGTTGCGGACCAGCGTGTCGAACTTGATGCCGAGTTCGTGCTGGGCGGCGGCCACCTCATGGTGATGCTTCTCGACGCGAACGCCCATTTCGGCGAGCACTGTCAGCATTTCGGAGCGCATGTCCTGCGCCGAATCGATCGGCGGCACCGGGAAATAGCCGCCCTTGATGCGCGGGCGGTGGCCGAGATTGCCGGTCTCGTAATCGGTGTCGTCGTTCGACGGCAGTTCGGTCGAATCCAGCTTGAAGCCGGTGTTATAGGGATCGGCCTTGTACTTGACGTCGTCGAACACGAAGAACTCGGCTTCCGGGCCGACATAGATGGTGTCGCCGATGCCTTCCGACTTCATGTAGGCCTCGGCCTTCTTGGCCGTGCCGCGCGGATCGCGGTTGTAGGATTCGCCCGAGACCGGATCGAGGATATCGCACAGGATGACCATGGTCGACTGCGCGAAGAACGGATCCATGTGGACCGTGTCCGGATCGGGCATCAGTACCATATCGGACTCATTGATGGCCTTCCAGCCGGCGATCGAGGAGCCGTCGAACATGACGCCGTCGGCAAACATGTCTTCCTCGACCTCGACAACATCCATCGTCACGTGCTGCAGCTTGCCCTTCGGGTCGGTGAAGCGCAGGTCGACGAATTTCACGTCGTTGTCCTTGATCTGCTTCATGATGTCTTTGGCTGTCGTCATGTCATGTATCCCTGTGTGCTGACGTTTTTTGATGGATGACGTTTCTTAGAGGATGGCCGGTCTTAGAGGATGGCCGGCTCGGATCAAACCGCGTCCATTCCGGTTTCGCCGGTGCGGATGCGCACGACTTCCTCGATGTTGGAGACGAAGATCTTGCCGTCGCCGATGCGGCCGGTCTGGGCCGCCTTGCGGATGGCCTCGATCGCGCCTTCCACGGCATCGTCGCCGAGCACGACCTCGATCTTCACCTTGGGCAGGAAGTCGACGACATATTCGGCGCCACGGTAGAGTTCGGTGTGACCCTTTTGGCGCCCGAACCCCTTGGCCTCGGTCACGGTGATGCCTTGCAGTCCAGCCTCCTGAAGCGCTTCCTTCACTTCGTCCAGCTTGAATGGCTTGATGATCGCTTCGATCTTTTTCATGTAAAAAGTGGCCTCCACTGCCAAAAAAACGGGTTGTGAGCCCCCGCTTGCGCCTCAATCAAGCACGAACTGTGCCAGTCGGAGGGAACAGAAGCGGTGTCATACGATTTCAAAGCCATGTCACCCCCAGATGCAAATTCGCGTCATTCGCTGCATTGGAAGCGGCATGAATGGCTGTAGCCTATCCGGCACTCCTGTGCATGTCTGCCCAAGATCTGGGCAAGTTGCTCATCTGGCGCGCAGCTTGGTGCCTGCGATCCTTGCGCCGATCGACATGGTCATGACAGCGCCAGATCCTCCCCGTTTGCGTCGAGCCGAAAACTGGACAATGCTTGATCGAATGCGGATCGGCAATCCATGAGCCACGAACTTCTTACTTCCGCCGAGATGGGCGAGGCGGATCGGCTGACAATTGCAGCAGGTCCAACCGGCGGCATTGGATTGATGCGACGTGCCGGGCAAGCCGTCGCGGCCGAAGTGCTCAGGCGCTATCCCGCAGCGGCGCACGCCCATGTGTTGTGCGGCCCGGGCAACAATGGTGGCGACGGTTATGTCGTTGCCCGGATCCTTGCCGGCAGCGGCGTCGCCACGACGGTCTGGGCGTCTGGCCCACCGAAGCCGCATAGCGATGCGGTGCTCGCCGCCGCCGAATGCCCAATTAAGCCCCGGCCGCTATTGGACTTTGATGCCGGTTCCGGCTCGATCGTGGTCGATGCGCTTTACGGGGCAGGGCTGTCCAAGCGGCTGTCGGGCGAGGCCGCCAGGGCGGTCGATCTGGTCACCGACCTGCATCTGCCGGTTGTCGCGGTCGACCTGCCTTCCGGCATTTCCGGCGACAGCGGCAAGGTGCTCGGCACGTCGTTTTCAGCCGAGCTCACAGTGACCTTTGCGCGCAAGAAGCCCGGCCATCTGCTCCTGCCCGGCCGGGAGCGATGCGGCGAGATCGTGCTTGCCGATATCGGCATCGGGGCGGAGATCATTGCAACGCTCCAGCCCCGGACGTTCGAGAACGGACCAGCGCTTTGGTTGCGCGATTTGCCGGTGCCGGCCGTCGACGCGCACAAATACAAGCGCGGCCATGTCGGCGTCTTTTCCGGTGGCCCCAATGCCACCGGCGCGGCGCGGCTCTCTGCACTTGGCGCTGCCCGAAGCGGGGCAGGGGCGGTGACGGTCCTGTCGCCGGGCAAC
This sequence comes from Mesorhizobium sp. Cs1321R2N1, assembly GCF_037179725.1. Lineage (NCBI taxonomy): Bacteria > Pseudomonadati > Pseudomonadota > Alphaproteobacteria > Hyphomicrobiales > Phyllobacteriaceae > Mesorhizobium > Mesorhizobium sp. Cs1321R2N1. The sequence goes on from NZ_JAPYKP010000005.1 coordinate 79,555, forward strand.
GCCATGCAGGTCAATGCCGCGCACCTGACCTCGATCATGCTGCGCAGGGCCGACGACGCTGCCGACATTAAGGCATTTGTCGAGGAGCGCCGGCCATCGGCCTTTGTTCTCGGGCCAGGCTTTGGCGTCGGTGAAAAAACCCAGGCGTTCGCGCTTGCGCTACTCGCGTCGGGCAAGCCAGCGGCCGCGTCCACTGGAATTGCCGGGCTGGTCTTCGACGCCGACGCGATCACTTCGTTTCGTGAGGCGCCGGATGCCTTGTTCGAAGCCGCCCGCGGGCCGGACGCGCCCGCGCTGGTGATGACACCGCATGAAGGGGAGTTCGCCAGGCTGTTTCCTGGCATCGCCGATGACAATGCCTCATCGAAGCTTGACAAGGCACGCGCGGCGGCAGCGCGCGCCAATGCCGTCATCGCCTGCAAGGGCGCCGATACGGTGATCGCCGCTCCGGACGGCAGGGCAGCGATCAATTCCAATGGCGCGGCCTGGCTTGCCACCGCAGGGTCGGGCGATGTGTTGTCCGGCATCACGGCCGGACTGCTTGCCCAAGGCATGCCGGCCTTCGAAGCGGCCTGCGCGGCGGTCTGGATCCATGCCGAGACCGGCAGTCGGTTCGGGCCGGGGCTGATCGCCGAGGATTTGCCGCTGGCAATGGTGCCGGTGCTGCGCGAACTGGTTGCTGCCGGAGGCGGGCGCTGATCAACCGCGATGCCCGTACACCAGCTCACAGCGGAATGTTGTCGTGCTTCTTCCAGGGGTTCTGCGTATCCTTGTTGCGCAGCATGCGAAGCGCCCGGGCGATACGGCGGCGGGTCGAGTGCGGCATGATCACCTCGTCGACATAGCCGCGCTCGGCGGCTACGAACGGCGACAGGAAGCGGTCCTCGTAAGCCTTTGTATGGGCAGCGATTTTCTCGGCATCGCCGATGTCCTTGCGGTAGATGATCTCGACCGCGCCTCTCGCCCCCATGACGGCGATCTGCGCCGTCGGCCAGGCATAGTTCATGTCGCCGCGCAGATGCTTCGACGCCATGACGTCGTAGGCGCCGCCATAGGCCTTGCGGGTGATGACGGTGATCTTCGGCACGGTCGCCTCGGCATAGGCGAAAAGCAGCTTGGCGCCATGTTTGATCAGGCCGCCATATTCCTGCGCCGTGCCGGGCAGAAAACCGGGAACATCGACGAAGGTGATGATGGGGATAGAAAAACAGTCGCAGAAGCGCACGAAGCGCGCCGCCTTGCGGCTGGCGTCGGAATCGAGCACGCCCGCCAGCACCATTGGCTGGTTGGCGACAAAGCCGACCGTGCGGCCCTCGACCCGGCCAAAACCGGTGACGATGTTCTTCGCAAAACTCTGCTGGATCTCGAAGAAATCACCCTCATCGGCGACCTTCAGGATCAGCTCCTTGATGTCGTAAGGCTTGTTGGCATTATCGGGGATCAGCCGGTCGAGCGACATGTCATGGTCGGTGACCGACTGGTAGCATTCGATCTCGGGGAGCTCCGACGTGTTGGAAGCTGGCAACAGGTCGACCAGCCGGCGCATCTGCAGGAGTGCTTCGACGTCATTGTCATAGGCGCCGTCGGCGATCGAGGATTTCGTCGTGTGGACGGAAGCGCCGCCGAGGCTCTCGGCGGTCACCGTCTCGTTGGTAACGGTCTTCACCACATCCGGCCCGGTGACAAACATGTAGGAGGTATCGCGCACCATGAAGATGAAATCGGTCATGGCGGGCGAATAGACGTCACCGCCGGCACAAGGGCCCATGATGACGGAGATCTGCGGAATGACACCCGAAGCGAGCACATTGCGCTGGAAGATCTCGGCGTAGCCGCCGAGTGCGGCGACGCCTTCCTGGATGCGCGCGCCTCCGGCATCGTAGAGGCCGATGATCGGCGCGCGATTGCGCAGCGCCATCTCCTGCACCTTGATGACCTTTTCGGCATGGGCTTCCGACAGCGAGCCCCCGAACACCGTGAAATCCTTGGCGAAGAGATAGACCGGCCGGCCGTTGACCGTGCCCCAGCCGGTGACGACGCCATCGCCTGCGATCTTGGTCTTTTCCATGCCGAAGTCGGTCGAGCGGTGCTCGACATACATGTCGAACTCCTCGAACGAGCCCTCGTCGAGGAACACCTCGATGCGTTCGCGCGCTGTGAGCTTGCCCTTCTTGTGCTGGGCGTCGATGCGGGCCTGTCCGCCACCCATGCGGGCGATGTCACGCCGCCGCTCGAGTTCCTTCAGCACGTCTTTCATCGCTCGGTCCCCAGAAAACGGAAGCTACGTTTGTGGTAATGATGCCCGTCGGGGAGCGCAAGCGTCGGCTTTTGGCTGGTTCTTGCTGCACCGCAACATCGCGCCTCTTGCATTCCGGGGCGAACTCAGTCATATGCAACCCATAGGCGCTTGGGCCGGGAGATTCCGGCCTTCTCGACAAATGAGACTGGTTGCGTCTGTTTTCCCTCTTTCCGGTATATCGGGCCCTCTTTCCGGTACATCACAAAGTGGCGAAAAAGCCCCGTGGCATGATGCCTGCGGGCACGACAGCGCAGCCGAGTGGACGCACACGTCCGCCCGCCTTGTCGTTTCATATCAAATTTTCGAAGGCAGGTTGCGCCCTGCCGCGATTGACGTTTGCGGCCAGAGGCCGCGTGAAAGAAGATTATTTTGACCAACGAAAACACTTTGCCCGGCAACGATACAGCGGAACTTTCCGGTTTCGCGGCGCTGGGAATTACGGGTGCGCTGCTCAAGGCCACCCACAATGCCGGCTTCGCCGAACCGAAGCCAATCCAGATGCAGGCCATCCCGCCGCAGCTGGAAGGCCGTGACATTTTCGGCATCGCGCAGACCGGCTCCGGCAAAACCGCGGCCTTTGCGCTGCCGATCCTATCGAAGATCATCGCGCTCGGCACCAAGCGGCGCGCCAAGACGACCCGCGCGCTGATCCTGGCGCCGACCCGCGAACTCGCGGTGCAGATCGAGGACACCATCAAGATCCTCGCCAAGGGGGCGCATGTCTCGACGGCACTCGTGCTGGGCGGCGTCTCGCGCTTCAGCCAGGTGAAGAAGGTTGCTCCCGGCGTCGATATCCTCATCGCCACGCCCGGTCGCTTGACCGACCTCGTGCGCGAGGGCGACCTCATCCTCTCCGACACCAAATGGCTGGTGCTGGACGAGGGCGATCGCATGCTCGACATGGGCTTCATCAACGACGTCAAGCGCATTGCCAAGGCGACCGCGCCCGATCGCCAGACGGCGCTCTTCTCGGCCACCATGCCGGACGAGATCGCTGAACTCGCCAAGGGCCTCCTGAAGAACCCTGTCCGTGTCGAAGTCTCGCCGCAAAGCACCGCGGCCGCCGAAATCGTCCAGGGGGTCGTCTTCGCCCGCACCAAGCAGAAGCGCCAGGTGTTGTCGACGATGCTCGCCGATGAGGCGATGAAGTCCGTCATCATCTTTTCGCGTACCAAACATGGTGCGGACCGGGTGACCAAGGACCTCGAGCGCGACGGCTTCAAGGCCGCCGTCATCCACGGCAACAAGTCGCAGAATGCCCGTCAGAAGGCGCTGAATGATTTCCGCGACGGTTCGGTGCGCATCCTGGTCGCGACCGACATCGCCGCGCGCGGCATCGACGTGCCCGGCATCAGCCATGTCGTGAATTTCGACCTGCCGGACGAGGCTGAAAGCTACGTCCACCGCATCGGCCGCACCGGTCGCAACGGGATGGATGGCATCGCGATCACGCTTTGCGATCCTTCGGAGAACAGCAAGCTGCGCCAGGTCGAGCGGATCATCCGCACCAAGCTGCCTGTTGTTGCCGACCATCTCGGCAGCCCCGATCCGGCACGCAATCCGGCGGAAAAGAACGAACGCTTCGAACCGGCCAACGATCGCAGCGACCGCAATGGGCGTCGCGACGGCAGGCGGCCGGGCGGCGAGAAGAAGCAGAACAACGGCTTCGGCAAGAAGCGCTTCGGCGACAAGCCGGCCTTTGCCGGAGAACGCAAGCCCGAAGGCGCCAAGCCCTTCAAGGGCAACAACAAGCGCCGCTTCGGCGGCAAGCGTCCGGCGGCGCGAGCTGCTTAATACGCCTTGTGCAGTTGGCCAACCCTTGGTGGTTGGCTGGTGACTGACCAACAAAGAAAAGGGCTGATGAAGCAATGCTTCATCAGCCCTTTTCGTCTCCGAACCTTACTTCGCCACCGCCTCGACCCAGACAGCAATCCGCTGCGCCAGGAAAGCCGTGGTGGATGGCGACAGCGCGTCGCCGGCGATGACATGATTGTCGGGATCGCCACTGCTTTCGATGGGGACCAGCTCATGCGGGCCACCCCAGCGCGCGGCGATTTCGCGGGTACGGTCGGCCCGCACCACTCTGTCCAAATCCGAGAAGATGAACAAAGCCGGGATGGTCGCCTTCTCCACGGGCGCGCCATAGGCTAGCTCCGTCAGAGCCTGCATCGGCATTGTCGCTGCGATCGGATATCTGGTGGTCCAGAATTTCTCATGCAGCGCGTTGCGCGGCGCGAAGCTGCGTTCCCTGCCGGCGACGAGTTCGGCGATCTGCTTTCCCCATGGCATGGTCAGGACCTCGGCGCCGGATGCCTTCACGCCGAAATTGGGCGAGATGAATGCAATGGCCGCCACGCCCTCGGATGCACCGGCCTGCGTCGCCGCCCAGGCCGCCAGCGAGCCGCCGGTCGACGTTGAGATGACGATCACCTTGTCGCCGATCGCCCGGCCGATGGCGAGCGCCTCCTCATAGTCGTTGATCCAGGCGTTGACACTGCCTTGCGTCATCGCCGCGCCGTCCTGCCCGTGACCGGTGAGGCGGGTGTAGAACAGGTTGGCGTCGAGCTGGTCGGCAACGTCGTCGGGCAAGGGCCGGACCTCGCCCTTCGATGCGGAAAAGCCATGGATGTAGACGATCGACAGCGGCGTCTTGGCGTGCACCATCGGGTTCGCCCAGACGATCTCCTTCTCCAGCCCGTCGCGAATACTGGGCACGGCGGCTTCAACCTTTGCCACATAGGCCTGTGGGTCGTCACCGATGACGGAAGGATCGAAACGGATCGTGGTGTCGACCGGTACGCGTGGACCCAATACAAAGGCCAGTGCGAGGACGGCGATCAGGCCCAGCACAGCAAACACGATCCGTCGCCCCATCGCAGACTCCACGCAACAACATTCAAGCTATGGTGGTGGCCATGCACAGGCAACGGCCGTTCAGGCAGCCAAGCCACCAATCCTGTGGGCATCTATTTGTTGGGCGGTTTGCGCTCATACTGCAGCGGCCGTGCCTTCCAGCTGGTCGTCAGGTTGATCACCCATCTGCATAAAGGCCTTGGCAGCATGCCAAGAATTTTCAGCGGCCAGCTCGTTCTGTACGGGAAGGTGACTTCGAAGCCGCCGGACTTGATTCCCTTCACCATGCGGCGCGTCGCACGGCCAACCGGCATCAGGCCCGGCATCGGCAGCATGTTCTTTTCGGTCAGTGGCGTGTCGACGAAACCGGGGTTTACCACCTGGACGCGGATGTTCATCTTGTCGAAATCATATTTCAGCGACTCGGCCAGGATGTTGATCGCCGCCTTGGTGCCACCATAGGCCGCCGTGGTCGGCCAGCCGAAATAGGCGGTCACCGAGCCGACCAGAACGACATGGCCACGCGCGCGCACCCGCATATACTCGACCACAGGCACCAGCCCATTGATGATGCCGAAATAGTTGACCTCGAAGGAGCGGCGGAAGTCCTTGACGACGAGCGACTCTCCAGGTGTCGCGATGTAGTGTCCGGCATTGAAGATGGCGAGCACGATCGGCCCGAGGTCCTTCTCGATCGCCGCCACCGTCTTTGCCATGCGCGGCTCGTCGGTGACGTCGCAGGGAAAGGACACGACCTTGCCCGGCATCTGTGCGGTCTCGACGATGAGCGTGTCGATCGGATCGTCGTCCAGCGCTGTCACCGCCACCGCATACCCTTGTGACGCCAGATCCCTGGCCAGCGAGCGGCCGATGCCGCTGCTGCCGCCCGTGACCCATGCGACGCCGTGTTTCGGATCGGCCCGATAGAGTGTCATGCTTGCGCCCCCGCCGAGTTATTGGTGTCTTGCTCTAGCGGTGGAGAAATCGAATGAAAAGGGTGCTTCTCGACGCCAGGTGCAAATGGTCCCCAGCGCCATCCATGCACCGCAGCGCCGGAAATGCGACTGGACCAGACGAATTCTTGCCTTGAAACCGAAGCGTTGGGTTTCTAGGGTTTCGGCGCACGTACACAAGGAATCCTGAATGCCCAGTTCTGTGATCGACGCGATCGGCAACACGCCTCTGATCCGCCTCAATAAAGCTTCCGAAGAGACCGGCTGCGAGATCCTGGGCAAGGCCGAGTTCATGAATCCGGGCCAGTCGGTCAAGGATCGCGCCGGGCTGTTCATCATCCGCGATGCCGAACAACGTGGCCTGTTGAAGCCGGGCGGTGTCATCGTCGAGGGGACGGCCGGCAACACCGGCATCGGGTTGACGCTCGTCGCCAAGGCACTCGGGTATCGCACGGTCATCGTCATCCCGGATACGCAGAGCCAGGAAAAGAAGGACACGATCAGGCTGCTCGGCGCCGAACTGATCGAAGTGCCCGCCGTGCCTTACAAGAACCCCAACAATTATGTGAAGCTGTCGGGGCGGCTGGCCGAGCAGATGGCAAGAACCGAGCCGAACGGCGCCATCTGGGCCAATCAGTTCGACAATATCGCCAACCGCGATGGCCATATCCGTACCACGGCCGAGGAAATCTGGGCCCAGACCGGCGGCAAGGTCGACGGTTTCGTCTCGGCGGTGGGTTCGGGCGGAACGCTGGCCGGTGTCGGGCTCGGTTTGAGGGCCAAGAGCAAGAACGTCAAGATTGCGCTCGCCGATCCTCTCGGCGCCGCCCTCTACAGTTTCTACACCAGCGGCGAATTAAAGTCCGAGGGCAGTTCGATCACCGAAGGCATCGGGCAGGGGCGCATCACCGCCAATCTCGAAGGCTTCACGCCTGACTTCTCCTACCAGATTAAGGATGAGGACGCGCTGCCGATCGTCTTCGACCTGATCCAGGAGGAAGGCCTGTGCGTCGGCGGCTCGACCGGCATCAACATTGCCGGCGCGATGCGGCTGGCCAGGGAATTGGGCCCGGGCCACACCATCGTGACGATCCTCTGCGACTACGGCACGCGCTATCAGTCGAAGCTGTTCAACCCGGAATTCCTGCGCGACAAGAAGCTGCCTGTGCCGGGCTGGATGGAACTGCAGAGCAATATCTCGGTGCCGTTCGAAAAGGTCGCGTGATGGCGCACAAGACAGAAGCGCTGTTTCGCGACGATGCCTATCTCAGGACGGCTGACGCCACGGTCGTCGCCATCAATGAGCGCGGCGGCATCATCCTCGACCGGACGATCTTTTATGCCACTTCTGGCGGCCAGCCGGGCGATAGCGGCACGTTGGAGTGTGCCGACGGCAGCCGCATCGAGATCGCCGCCACGATTACAGGCGAAACCAAGGACGAGATCATCCATGTGCCGGCGCCGGAGCAGGCGGCACTGGCCGTTGGCGAGCGGGTGAAGCTGGCAATCTTGTGGGAGCGTCGGCATTTGTTGATGCGCATGCACGCTGCCTGCCACCTGCTCACCGTCGTCTGTCCATTCCCGATCACCGGTGCGGCGGTTTCCGAGGACGACAGCCGTGTCGATTTCGACATTCCGGACGCCAGCTTCACCAAGGAAGATGTGACTGCCGGCATGATGGACCTGGTGAGGGCTGATCATCCCATCTTCACCAGGTTGATCAGCGACGAGGAATTGGCCGCCAATCCCGGCCTGGTGAAATCCAAGAATGTCCGACCGCCCGTTGGCACGGGCAATATCCGCCTCGTCTGCATCGGCGAAAGCGCCTCGGTGGACAGCCAGCCCTGCGGTGGCACGCATGTGAAGAGCACCGGCGAAATCGGCGAGATCCACATCGGCAAGATCGAGAAGAAAGGCCGGGAGAACAGGCGCTTCCGCATCCGCTTCGGCCCCATGCCGGCGAACTGAACAGACAGGAGAGAAAATGGCCGAAGACAGTCCTTTCACCGTCGACGCCGACTGGCTGCAGGAGCGCTTGGGCCAGCCGGGCCTGACGATCATAGATGCCTCCTGGTATCTGCCGGCGCAAAAACGCGACGCGCGCGCCGAGTATGATGCTGCCCATATTCCAGGCGCCCGTTTCCTGGACCAGGATGCCGTTTCGGATCCCGACGCCGCCATGCCGCATACGCTGGCATCGCCGCAGCATTTCGCCCAGTATGTCGGCTCAATGGGCGTTTCGGCCGATGACACCATCGTCGTTTATGATGGCCCGGGTTTCTTCTCGGCGCCCCGGGCATGGTGGATGTTCCGCATCATGGGCGTCTTCCAGACCTATATTCTGGACGGCGGTTTCGACAGATGGAAGGCGTCCGACCGGCCGGTAACAGCCGAGCCGACCAAGATCGCGCCAAGCGTCTTTCATGCTGATTTCGATGCCGGTCGCGTCGTCGGTTTGGCCGACATGCGCCGGATCGTCGATACGAAAGCAAGCCAGATTGCCGACGCCCGGGGACCGGGCCGCTTTACCGGTGCCGAGCCCGAGCCCCGCGCTGGCATCCGCTCCGGCCATATGCCGGGCGCACGCAACATCCCTTATTCGGCGCTTTCCGAAAACGGCAGGCTGCTGCCGAAAGACCGTTTGCGCAAGGTGATAGAGGACGCCGGTATCGACCTGTCCAAACCAGTGGTCACATCCTGCGGCTCCGGCATCACCGCCGCGGTGGTCACGCTGGCGCTGGAGACGCTTGGCCATACCGACAACAGGCTTTATGACGGCTCATGGACCGAGTGGGGCGGGCTGTCCGATACGCCGGTCGTGACCGGCCCAGCGACGACCGGCAAGGAATGAATTGATGGAAAACGGCGTGCTGCAGGATATTGAAGTGACGGTGACTTTTCTGGAGATGCATGCCCCACAGGCCGCCTCGCCACCGGTGCCCTACAACCGCCAGGTCGCACTGCTGAAGACCAGGGATATTCCCTTGCATTTCTACCGCTACCTGATGGACCGGGTGGGGCGCAAATGGCACTGGGTGAATGTTCTAAGGCTGAATGACGACGAGCTGTCGGCCGGAATCCACCGCGAGGATCGCGACATCAGGGTGCTCTATCTCGACGGTTCGCCGGCAGGCTTCTTCGACCTCAAGCCGCATCTGCCCGAGGAAGTCGAACTCGCCTATTTCGGCATGATGGAACACGCCACCGGGCAAGGCATCGGCCGCTGGTTCCTTGGCTCGGCGATTGCGGCGGCGTGGTCGTATGGGCCGAAACGGGTGACGGTGCAGACCTGCACGCTCGACCACCCCGCAGCGCTGCCGCTCTACCAGAAGCTCGGTTTCAAGCCGGTCGCTCAGAAGAAAGAGGTCGTGCATCCCCTGCCTTTCGCCGAGCGCTCGGCCAGCGTCATGCGGCCGTAACTCCAGCCGGAATCTGAACCGCCGCTTCGACGATTTCATCAAATGATTTGTCGCACTGATTAGCCGGCTTATGTCTGAAGATGCCGGTGATCCCATCGAAGGTCACATCGGATCGGTTCCCGGATGCTTGGCGGGAATCGGGTGGGAAGCCCTGTCGTGAGCGGGTAGTTTCCGGTCGATAGCACCGGAGATCTTGCCATGACCATCCAGTTCACAGCTCTGCCGACCGAAGATGTAAGGGCCCTGCAGCGCGGCGGCCCCGATGCCTATGGCCAGACGCCCGAGCGGAAAATCTCCGACGGTGATGGCATGCCTTGCCGGCATTGCCTTAGGAATATCGCCGCCGGGGATGTCTACCTAATCCTCGCCTACCGGCCATTTCCGAACCCTCAGCCCTACGCTGAAACAGGGCCGATCTTCCTGCATGCCCAGGAGTGCGAGCGTGCCGCCGGGGCAGGGCTGCCGCCGGAGATTCTCGATAGCCCGGACTATATCGTGCGCGGCTATGGCAGCGATGATCGTATCGTCTACGGTAGCGGTGGCGTCATCCCGACCCAAGCAATTGCCGCACGAGCCGAGACCTTGCTCGAGCGTGAAGACATTGCCTATGTGCATGTCCGCTCGGCGCGCAACAATTGCTACCAGTGCCGTATCGAGCGCGCATGAGATGCAACGATTACCGATAGAAAGCTTCTGTCGCACTGCTGTCGCATGGACGCGCTAGAAAGCCGTTGTCGATCGATTGGCCGACCGCGGATGAACCGGCGGCAAATCTCGATATCGAGGAAGCGGGGCTTTGGCTCCGCTTTTTTGTTGCCTGCACCGATCGCTCAAGTAAAAACCCGCCGGTTTGAGCCGGCGGGGACTGAAGGAAGCTTTCGGGTGTATTAAGCTGCCAGTACTGCCTTCGGCTCGACCAGTTCATAGCCGAGCGCTTCGGCGACCGCGCGGTTGGTGATCTTGCCCTTGTGGACGTTGAGGCCGTTGCGCAGGTGATGGTCGTCGACCAGGGCCTTCAGGCCCTTGTCGGCGAGCTGCAGGCCATAGTGCAGCGTTGCGTTATTCAGCGCATGGGCCGAAGTGACCGGCACCGCACCAGGCATGTTGGCGACGCAGTAGTGGATGACACCATCGACCTCGTAGGTGGGTTCGGCATGGGTGGTCGCGTGCGAGGTCTCGAAGCAGCCGCCTTGGTCGATGGCGACATCGACCAGTACCGAGCCCTTTTTCATGCCGGACAGCATTTCGCGGGTGACGAGCTTCGGCGCGGCGGCGCCCGGGATGAGCACGGCGCCGACGACGATGTCGGCCGAGAAGCATTCTTCCTCGAGCGCCTCGACGGTCGAGTAACGGGTGTGGACCCGGCCGGCGAAGAGGTCGTCGAGCTGGCGCAGACGCGGGATCGAGCGGTCGATGATGGTGACATCTGCGCCAAGGCCGGCGGCCATGCGGGCCGCGTGGAGGCCAACAACGCCGCCGCCGAGCACGGTGACCTTGCCGGGCAGGACGCCGGGCACGCCGCCGAGCAGCACGCCGCGGCCGCCATTGGCCTTCTGCAGCGCCGTGGCGCCGGCCTGGATCGACAGGCGGCCAGCGACTTCCGACATCGGCGCCAGAAGCGGCAGCCCGCCACGATCGTCGGTCACGGTTTCATAGGCAATCGCGGTGACGCCCGAAGCGAGCAGGCCCTCGGTCTGTTCCGGATCCGGGGCCAGGTGGAGATAGGTGTAGAGGATCTGGCCTTCGCGCAGCTGTACCCACTCATTGGGCTGCGGCTCCTTGACCTTGACGATCATGTCCGACTTGGCGAACACGTCGGCGGCCGTCTTGGCGATGGTGGCGCCGGCGGCGCGATAGGCATTGTCATCGGCGCCGATACCGGCGCCCGCGCCGGCCTCGACCAGAACTTCATGGCCATGGGCGACATATTCGCGGACCGAGCCGGGCGTGAGGCCGACACGGTATTCGTGGTTCTTGATTTCCTTGGGGCAGCCGACGCGCATTTTCTTCTCCTGATCCGGGCCCTTTTTGGGCTCACTCCCTGTATGGACGCAGTGAACCATGAATCGGCGCGCAGGTGTTTGCGAATGCGCTTGCAGGAGCGCGCGTCCTTCGATAATCGTTGCGAAAAATGTACCGATATTCGCAGGAATCACGAAGAATGCCGCTCGACAGGATTGATATCGCCATTCTGGAGACATTGCAGAAGGATGGCCGGATGCCGAACGCGGCCCTTGCCGAAAAGGTCGGCCTGTCGCAGTCGGCCTGTTCGCGCCGGCTCGACAATCTGGAAAAATCCGGAACCATTCGCGGCTACCACGCCCGGCTGTCCAATGCAGCCCTTGGCCACCAGATGACGGCGATCGTCCACATATCGCTCTCCGGCCAGTTCGAGAAGACGCTGTCGGACTTCGAAGCGGCGATCAAACGCTGTCCGAACGTACTGTCGTGCCACCTGATGTCGGGCGAGTACGATTATATCCTGAGGATCGCGGCCAAGGATCTCGTCGACTACGAGCGCATCCACAAGGAATGGTTGTCGGCGATGCCGCATGTAACGAAGATCAATTCGTCCTTCGCCTTGCGTGAAATCGTCGACCGAACGGCCATGGGGTTGAAGCCGGAAATGGCTTAGAGCCCGATCGAAACCTCGTTCCTATGGTCATCTGAAGGCGTTTTCTGCGCTTCCGGTGCTCATGGACCCAAATGTCCGCTGCGCTCCGGTTCTCGAAACACCTCCATATGACTCACATGAACAAGCTTCGAAACGGGCTCTAACTTACGCCGTGGCAGCCTCCGTCACGATCCGGTCCATGGGGATGTCGTGCCACTGCGGATAGATGGTGGCGATGCGCTGCAATTCGTAGCCGACGCCGATGACCAGTGGCTTGAACGACATGGCGGCCAGCGTGCGGTCGAAGAAGCCGCCGCCATAGCCCAGCCGATAGCTTGCCGGATCAATGCCGACAATGGGCGAGATAACGATGTCCGGAAGCACCGGATCGCCTTCGGCCGGGATCGGGATGTTCCACACACCTTTCTCCAGCCGGTCGCCCGGTTTGTAGGCGCGAAAGATCAACGGCCGACCCTTTTCGACGACGATGGGTAACGCGGTGCGGCCGCCGTGCGCGTTGATCGACGCCATCCATGGCCGCAGATCCGGCTCGCCGCGAAACGGCCAGTAGAGGCTGACCATCCGGCCTCCTATGCCACCGATCACGGCGTCGAGGCCTTCCGCGATGCGTTGCGACATTGCCGTTCGCGCATCGGCGGAAACGGCAAGGCGCGCCGCGATCAGACGCTCACGCTCGGCCTTCCGCCAGCGCCTGACGTCGGTCCAGTCGCTGAGCGGTGGCTGGAACGCTGGATCGAGCTCATGCATGAAGCAGGGCGGCGAGGCATACTGTGCCGGCCCTTGTTCGTCATGATCTTTAGCCATGCTTCACCTCATCTCGCGTTCGATGACGCTATACCTCGCGATACGATACAACATGTGCATTCACGACATGGCACGACGAGTCTCGGGCACTGTCCTGCCATTGTTGCATTGCACAAAAATACCTACATCTAGGGAGGCAATCTTGCCCATCAAGGGTGAATGAAATGAGCGATGCCAGACACCATGTCGTCGTCGTCGGTGCCGGGTTCGGTGGCCTTGAAGTCACCCGCGCTCTGGCCGGTGTACCAGTGCGCATCACCATGATCGACAAGCGCAACCATCATCTGTTCCAGCCGCTGCTCTATCAGGTGGCAACCACGGCGCTGGCGACCTCGGAGGTTGCCTGGCCGATCCGCCATCTCCTGCGCAAGCGCAAGGATGTGACCACGCTGCTGGCCAATGTCACGGGAGTCGACCAGGCCGGCAAACGTGTTTTGCTCGACGATGGCAGCACCGTCGCCTACGACACGCTGGTGCTCGCCACCGGCGCGCGCCACGCCTATTTCGGTCATGACGAATGGGAGCCTTTCGCACCGGGCCTGAAGACATTGGAGGACGCCACCACCATTCGGCGCCGCATTCTTCTGGCCTTCGAGCAGGCGGAGCGGGAACCCGACCCCGCCAGGCGCCAGGCGCTGCTGACCATTGCCATCGTCGGCGGCGGGCCGACCGGCGTCGAACTTGCCGGAACCATTGCCGAACTGGCGCATGACACGCTGCGCGGCGAATTCCGCAACATCGATACGCGCCAGACGCGCGTGGTGCTGATCGAGGCCGGCGACCGCATTCTGGCCAATTTCGCGCCGACGCTCTCCGACTATGCCGGGAAGGCGCTGGAACGGCTTGGTGTTGTGGTCGAGCTTGGCCGGGCCGTCACGCGCTGCGATGCCGAAGGCGTGGTTTTTGGCGACACGGTTCTGCCGGCACGCACGATCCTGTGGGCAGCCGGCGTTGCCGCTTCGCCCGCCGCCGAATGGCTGGGAGCGAAGGCGGACCGAGCCGGCAGGGTATTGGTCGCGTCTGATCTCAGTGTGCCCGGCAGCCCGGAAATTTTTGTCATCGGCGACGCAGCACTTGTGCTGCGGCCCGACGGACGGCCGGTGCCCGGCGTGGCACCTTCCGCCAAGCAGGAGGGACGGCATGTTGCCGCGACCGTCAAGGCCAGGCTCGCCGGCGACACGAGCCCGCGGCCTTTCCATTACAAGCATGCCGGTGATCTGGCGACGATCGGCAAGCGCGCGGCCGCGATCGATTTCGGCAGGATCAAGCTGACCGGCTGGCTCGCCTGGTGGCTCTGGGGCATCGCCCATATCTATTTCCTGATCGGTTTCCGCAACCGGCTTGCGGTTTCGCTGAGCTGGCTATGGATCTACGTCACAGGCCAGCGCAGCGCCCGGCTGATCACCCAGGGCGACGACGACAAGAGCTGACTTTCTTCACCGCGCTTTTCATCCGGCCGTCATTTGTAGCTGATGGATTGGCGTGCCGATGCGCGCGACTTCTTGAGTGGACTTGAGCCGGTTTCAGCGCGAAGTTCGCTTCGGGGCAGGGCTTGTCAGGTCGTCGAAGTAAGGAGAAAACATGTCGCAACTGCTCCATCCCGTCTCTCGCCGTGGTCTCCTTGCGGGGGCCGCTGCCACAGGGGCGCTGATCATGCTTCATCCCTTCTCCGCCCGTGCGCAGGCCAACCAGGCGCATCTGAGAATCATGGAAACCACCGATATCCATGTGAACGTGCTGCCCTATGATTACTACGCCGACAAAGCCAATGACACGATGGGCCTGTCGCGCACGGCGTCCCTGATCGACGCCGTGCGCAAGGAAGCCGCGAATTCGATGCTGATCGACAACGGCGACCTTTTGCAGGGCAATCCGATGGGCGACTACATCGCCTATGAGAAGGGCCTGAAGGAGGGCGATCTCCATCCGATCATGAAAGGCATGAACCTGCTCGGCTATGAGTGTTCGACACTTGGCAACCACGAATTCAACTACGGCCTGTCCTTTCTGGACAAGGTACTGGCCGGCGCCAATTTCCCGTTCGTCTGCGCCAATCTGATCCGGGGCACCGAGCTTGCCGCCAACCCGCGCGACGACAAGCTCTACCTCAAGCCCTACATAATCCTGGACAAGAAGATCAAGGACGGGTCAGGCGCGGAACAGCCGATCAGGATCGGCATCATCGGTTTCGTACCGCCGCAGATCATGATCTGGGACCTCAAGAATCTCGAAGGCAACGTCAAGACGCGCGACATCGTCGAGGCGGCGAAGGCCTGGGTGCCGCAGATGAAGGAGGAGGGTGCCGATATCGTCATCGCGCTCTCCCATTCCGGCATCGACGTCAAACAGGGTGACATGATGGAGAACGCCTCGTTCTTCGTCGCCGGCGTTGAAGGCATCGACGCGGTCTTCACCGGCCACCAGCACCTGGTCTTCCCCGGCAAGAAGGATTTCCAGGCGCTAGAGGGCGTTGACGCACAGAAGGGGACGCTGCAAGGCAAACCCGCCGTCATGGGCGGTTTCTGGGGCTCGCATATGGGCCTGATTGACCTGATGCTGGAACGCGACGGGTCGAAGTGGAAAGTGGTCTCGGCCACATCGGAGGCGCGGCCGATCTTCGAGCGTGTCGACAACAAGAACAAGCCGACCGTCCCGGACGACAAGCGCATCATTGCCGCTGTCGAGCAGGACCACGAGGCGACGCTCGCCTATGTGCGCCGCCCTGTCGGCAAGACCTCGGCTCCGCTCTATTCCTATTTCGCGCTGGTGGCCGATGATCCGTCGGTGCAAATCGTCAACCAGGCGCAAAGCTGGTATCTGAAAGATATCCTGAAGAGCACCCAGTGGAAGGACGTGCCGATGTTGTCGGCGGCGGCGCCCTTCAAGGCTGGCGGGCGCAGCGGCGCCGACTACTACACCGACGTGCCGGTGGGCGACATCGCAATCAAGAACGTCGCCGACCTCTATCTCTATCCGAACACGGTTCGCGCGGTTGAGATCACGGGTGCGCAGGTGAAGGAATGGCTGGAGATGTCGGCCGGCATCTTCAAGAAGATCGAGGCAGGCAAGGCTGACCAGCCGCTGATCGACCCTGAATTCCCCTCCTACAATTTCGATGTCATCGATGGCGTCAGCTACAGGATAGACCTGTCGCAGCCGCCGAAATACGATTCGAAGGGCGGCGTCGCCAATGCCGGTTCCAATCGAATTGTCGACCTGAAATTCGACGGCAAGCCGATTGATCCAGCAGCGAAATTCATCGTTGCGACCAACAACTATCGTGCCGGCGGCGGTGGCAACTTTCCCGACATCAATGCCTCGAAGATCATCTACGAGGCGCCTGACACCAACCGCGACGTCATCGTCCGCTACGTCATCAGCCAAGGCACCATCAACCCGACGGCGGATGGCAACTGGTCGTTCGCGCCGTTGCCGGGAGCCAGCGTCGTCTTCGAGACAGGCGTCAAGGCAAAGGACTTCATTGCCGATGTGAAGTCGCTGAGGATCGAGCCTGCCGGCGAGGGCGAAGCTGGTTTTGCCAGATATCGAATTCTTCTCTGATAAGGTCGTCAAAGCCGGATGCGGTCAGTCCTGGCCGCATCTCCAAGGCCTCCAGTCAGCTCTTTGGAGGGGTGGCGGCGCGGATCGCCCTTGATCACCGGCATGACAAGATCCAGCGCATCCGAGGAAAAGCCGCTGTCAGCCTGGCCAGCCTTAGGCCTTGTAGACCACCTGGCGCACGTCGATATAGCTGGTGCGGAAACCGGCCTCGCAATAATGCAGGTAGAATTCCCAGAGCTTCTTGAAACGATCGTCGAAGCCGAGCGGCACGATCTTTTCCCACGATCCCCGGAAACGCTGGCGCCATTCGGCAAGCGTGCGGGCATAGTCCTCGGGGAAAACGCGTTCGCGTAGATGGGCAAGGCCGTGCGTCGCGCCAAGCGACTTCAAGATGGACGGCGTCGGCAGCATGCCGCCCGGGAAGACGTAGCGCTGGATGAAATCCGGCCTGGCGCGGTAGGTGTCGTAGGCGGCTTCGTTGATGGTGATGATCTGCAGCCCCGCGGTGCCGTCGGGCTTCAGGCAAGCCTTCATCTTGGAGAAGAATACCGGCCAGTATTTCTCGCCGACAGCCTCGAACATCTCAATCGAGGCGATGCGATCGTAAGTGCCGGTTTCATCGCGGTAATCTTGCAGCTTGATGTCGACCTTGTCGGCAAGCCCGGCCTTGGCGATGCGCGCCTTGGCGAAATCGTGCTGCTCGCGGCTGATGGTCAATCCGGTAACCCGGCAGCCGATTTCGCGCGCCGCGAATTCGGCAAAGCCGCCCCAGCCGCAGCCGATCTCCAGCACATGATCCTTACCACTTATGCCCGTATCCCTGGCCAGCTCCCGGTATTTGGCGGCTTGGGCGCTCTCGAGATCGTTGGCGCCATTGGCATAAAGCGCCGAGGAATAGGTCATGCTCGGGTCGAGCCATTCCTTGTAGAAGGCGTTGCCGAGATCGTAATGCGCCGAGATATTGCGCTTCGACCCCGTGCGGGTGTTCTCGTTGAACCAGTGGCGGATGCGCTGGACCGTGTTGATGAGCCAGCTGGCGCCGCCCGCGACGCGTTCGCCGATCGCCGAGTTGACCACGAACAGTTCGAGGAAGCTGGTGACGTCAGGGCTTTCCCAATCGCCGTCCATATAGGATTCGGCAACGCCGATCGTGCCGCCGGAAAAGGCGCGGCCTGGCAGACGCCAGTTCTTAAGCACGAGTTCGGCGTCGGGACCCGGCGCCTTGCCGCCGACGAGAACGGCGCGGCCGTCCGGCATCCTGACCTTCAGCGATCCGCGCGGCAGGCTCATGGCCGCCGACAGCACCATGCGCGCCTTGGCCGGCAGGCCCTTGACGATCTCGGCGAAATTGAATTCATCGAGCCTGACCGCTTCGCTCGGCACTATGCCGTGATGTTCCCCGTGTCCCATTCCATGCCCCTGGATCTCCGTGGCGTCGGCGCAATTGCCGAGCTACGGTTCCCTTGGATTATCCGCCGGGTTCGAACGCCCTTGCCTCGACCGGTAGCTTGCGGATCCGGCGACAGGCGGGCTCGAACGAAAGCGCGCCCCTTAGCCAGAGCTTCAGCGCTTCCAGTGAATGCCTGCCACAATCTTCCACGTCATGAGGGGGAACTTCAAGAGGCATGCCGAAAGCTGGACCGTGCCACGCGGCGCCCGGCATCTGACGCCTTGCGTAAGGTCGCTGCAGCCCAATCAAAAACGCCTATGGCAGCAGCAGCGCTAGTGCGATAGCTTTAGCCATGCGTTATGTAATTGTCATTGCCGCCATCGCGTTCTTCCTGATCTGGGACGGCCTCTACAATCAGGGCCGGTATCTCGACGTCACGGTCAGGGAGGTTTCCCATGCGGTGCGCTACGTCACCGGCAAGACCTAGACATCCCCTTCAAATTGGCAGCTGAGGTCCAGCACCGATCGAGGCGCGTCGCAAGGACGTGTGGCGCCATGACCGGTTGACGCGAAGGGACCGCCGTCACAAAAGACCCCGACATTCAGATCGAGGAGGCGGGATTGATCCGGCATATCGTTTTCTTCAGCGCACGGCGCAAGGAAGATGTGGAAGCAGTTCGCACCGGGCTGCTGGCGCTCGGCGATATTCCTCATTCCAGCCTTTTCGAGGTCACGTTGAACACCAAGGTCGACCCGCTGTCGGATGAAGTTGATGTCGTCGTCTACGCGGAATTCGCCGATGACGCGGCGCTGGCCGCCTACAAGGCGCACCCGCTCTATGCGCAGACCACCAGCAACGTCAAACCAATGCGCGAACTGCGCTATTCCGCTGATGTCGTGGCCGGAAGCTGATCCAGCGCTTGCTCCAGAAGGTGCCGTTCGCGGCGCCCCGTGAAATAACCGGCAGCACGTGAAGGCCGCCGGGAAGGTTGATGGCCTTCCGCCAGGCCCGCAATTCGTCCAGCGCGACGTGCCGCCGCCGGCGATCAAGGTCTTGAACCGATCTTCCGAATGATGCACATCGCGCTTCCATGACCTCATCAGGCATTCATCCGCTCGATCATCTGGTTTTGCCGACACAGAGCCTCGATGCCGCGCGCGCCCGGCTCGACGCGCTTGGCTTCGTCGTCGCTCCGACCGGCATCCATCCCTTTGGCACGGAAAACTGCTGTGTTTTCGTTGCCGACGGCACCTATCTGGAGCCGCTTGCGATTGGCAGTGAACAGGCTGCGACAGAGGCGGCTGCCGAGGGCAATGTCTTCGTTGCGCGCGACCGCCTTTATCGCGAAAGCCATGGCAACGAGGGATTTTCCGCGGTGGTTCTTGGCACGGACAATGCCGATGGCGACCATGAACGCTATGTCAAAGCCGGCCTGTCGGCGGGAGACACGCTGAGCTTCTCGCGAACCTTCACCGACGCGGCGGGCAAAAGCGATACGGCATCGTTCAAGCTCGCCTTTGCTGCGGCTCACGGCCAAACGGACGCATTTCTTTTTACCTGCCAGCGCATCAATGCGCCGAAAGTGGACCGCGCAGCATTGCAGGCTCACCCCAACGGCGTCGACGGAATTGTCGAGGTGATTGCAATCAGCGGCGGCGCCCCAGCCGAGCAGCACCGGCTGATTTCAGTGGCGGTCAACGACCCGTCCGCCGATACGCAAGGCGGCGCTTTTCATCTGCCGAACGCGATCTTGACCGTCCTGGACGCCGCCTCTTTCACGGCGCGCTTTGGAATGCCGGCCGGGGCGCCATCAGAATTGCGCTTCGCCGCCGTGGGTTTTTCGATCCGCGACATTGACGCCGCCGCAAGCCTGCTTGCGGCCAATGCCATCGAACACGATATGTCGGGCAATGACGTCATCGTGCGGCCGGCACCGGGGCAGGGCGCGGCTTTCATCTTTCGGGAGATCCAATGAGCAACCCCCTGGCGCCCAATTCGTCGGTAACCGTCGGCAATGTCGTCTTCGACAATGCGGGGCCCCTCGCGCTGATCGCCGGCCCGTGCCAGTTCGAATCGCGCCAGCACGCCTTCGATATGGCCGGTGCGCTGAGGGAACTGACCGGCAGGCTCGGCATCGGCCTCGTCTACAAGACGAGCTATGACAAGGCCAACCGCACCTCGCTGTCGGCAACGCGTGGTGCCGGCATGGACGCCGCGCTTCCCGTTTTCGACGAATTGCGCAAGGAATTCTCGCTGCCCGTGCTGACCGATGTCCACACCGAGGAGCAGTGCGCGATTGTTGCTCCGCATGTCGATGTGCTGCAGATACCGGCTTTCCTGTCGCGCCAGACCGATATGCTGGTCGCCGCCGCAAGGACGGGCAAGGTCATCAATGTCAAGAAGGGGCAATTCCTCGCGCCTTGGGACATGAAGAACGTGGTCGCCAAGATCACCAGTTCCGGCAATGCCAATGTGCTGACCACCGAGCGTGGCGCTTCTTTCGGCTACAACACACTGGTGTCGGATATGCGCGCTCTGCCTGTCATGGCCGAGATCGGCGCCCCGGTGGTCTTCGACGCCACCCATTCGGTGCAGCAGCCGGGCGGGCAGGGCGGGTCGTCTGGCGGGGAGCGCCGCTTTGTCGAGACGCTGGCCCGCGCGGCCGTTGCCGTCGGCGTTGCGGGCGTCTTTATCGAGACCCATCAGGACCCCGACAATTCGACCTCTTCCGATGGTCCCAACATGGTGCCGCTGAAAGACATGCCGGCACTGCTGGAAAGGCTGATGGCCTTCGACAGGATCGCAAAGGGCTGAAAAGCCACCGCCTTGTAGCGAACAAGCCCCGGTTATACGCTTTGTCCTGCAAATGAGCGTTTTGGCAGGAGGAAGCCAATGTCTGTCGCCCGCGTCACCGAAATCACCTCGTCGTCCAGCAAGAGCTTTCAAGACGCCATCGAGCAGGGAATTGCGCGCGCCTCGAAGACCCTGAAGAACGTCGAGGGCGCCTGGATCCAGGACCAGAAGATCGTTGTCGAGGACGGCAAGATCACGGCCTATCGCGTCAACATGAAGGTGACTTTCATCCTCGCTGAGTGATCAGGCAGCCATGAAAAAGTCTGGAACTTTCGCCCGCGCCCCTCATTGTCAGGCAGAGATCAACGACAACGAGGAGTACGATAATGACAACCCAGACAGGCCACACCGAAGCCATTGCCGCTTCGCGAGTCATCGGCACTACCGTCTACAACACCCAAGGCGACAGCATCGGCAGCATCGAGGATGTCATGCTCGACAAGACGTCGAATGGCATCATGTTCGCGGTGATCGGTTTCGGTGGCTTTCTCGGCATTAGCGAGAAGTACCACGCCATTCCTTGGGCAAGCCTCGACTATGATGAGGCAAGAGGCGGCTATGTCGTACCCTTCACCAAGGAACAGCTGAAGGCAGCGCCTGCCCATTCGATCAACGAACTGGCCGGCGCGGATGGCGAGAGCGCGCGCGACGAGTCCTATCAGTATTACAAAGTCAGGCCCTATTGGCATTGACGCCACAATCGAAAAAGGGGGTCGTTTCGACGGCCCCCTTTTCGATTCAAGGCAACGCTACTCGCTGATGTGCGAAGCCGCCAAAGGCGCAAAGGCTTTTGGCGGTGACTGCTGATTGTCGCATGACGTCAGGAACGCCGCGGCGATCAGGAACAGACTGACGATACCGCTCAACTCAGACATGGCGAAACTCCTCCTGTTTCGCCCCGCGCGACAACATCCATAACCTGGAATGCGCGTGTGGTGGCATGACTTATGATGACAGAAACTTGCGCTTCGTGAATCGAGCGAACGGCAATATTCGGCCAGGGCCCGATTGCCTTTTGCGTCGCTTTGGCTAAGACGGGCGCGCCCCCTTTCTCCAGATCAATCGAGGACATCGCAATGACCGCCATCATCGATATTGTCGGGCGTGAAATCCTGGACAGCCGTGGAAATCCGACCGTCGAGGTCGATGTCGTTCTCGAAGACGGTTCGATGGGCCGTGCCGCTGTGCCGTCGGGCGCCTCGACCGGCGCCCACGAAGCCGTCGAACTTCGCGACGGCGGCGCCCGCTATCTCGGCAAGGGCGTGCTGAAGGCCGTCGAGGCGGTCAACGGCGAACTGTTCGAGGCGATCGGCGGCATGGAAGCCGAAAACCAGATCCATATCGATCAGACGATGATCGAGCTTGACGGCACGCCCAACAAGAGCCGGCTCGGCGCCAACGCCATTCTGGGCGTTTCGCTGGCCGTCGCGAAAGCCGCGGCCGATGCCGCCGGCCTGCCGCTCTATCGCTATGTCGGCGGCACCAAGGCGCATGTCCTGCCGGTGCCGATGATGAACATCATCAATGGCGGCGCGCATGCCGACAATCCGATCGACTTCCAGGAATTCATGATCCTGCCGGTCGGCGCGCCGACGCTGCGCGAAGGCGTGCGCTGGGGTTCGGAAATCTTCCACACGCTGCGCAAGAAGCTGAAAGATGCCGGCCACAACACCAATGTCGGTGACGAGGGCGGCTTCGCGCCGAACCTGAAGAGCGCGCCGGTGGCGCTCGACTTCATCATGGAATCGATCGAGAAGGCCGGATTCAAGCCGGGCGAAGAGATCGCGCTCGGCCTCGATTGCGCCGCGACCGAGTTCTTCAAGGACGGCAACTATGTCTATGAGGGCGAGAAGAAGACGCGCGACCCCAAGGCGCAGGCCAAGTACCTCGCCAAGCTCGCCGCCGATTATCCGATCATCTCGATCGAGGACGGCCTCGCCGAGGATGACTGGGAAGGCTGGAAATACCTGACCGACCTGATCGGCAAGAAGACGCAGCTTGTCGGCGACGATCTCTTCGTCACCAACACGGCGCGCCTGCGCGATGGCATCCGCATGGGTGTCGCCAACTCGATACTGGTCAAGGTCAACCAGATCGGCTCGCTGACCGAGACACTCGACGCGGTCGAGACCGCGCACAAGGCAGCCTACACGGCCGTCATGTCGCACCGTTCGGGCGAGACCGAGGATTCGACCATCGCCGATCTTGCCGTCGCCACCAATTGCGGACAGATCAAGACCGGCTCGCTGTCGCGCTCCGACCGCATGGCCAAATACAACCAGTTGATCCGCATCGAGGAAGAACTCGGCAAGCAGGCGCGTTACGCCGGCAAGTCGGTGATCAAGAGCTGATCCGGCCGCACATCGTCGATATGGAGAGGGCGGGACATCCCGCCCTTTTTCATTTCAGGCCGACTGGGCGGCCTCCCGTAACCGTCCGTTAAGCACAATCAGGTGAAAAAGGCTTCGAGCCGTCTGAGTTCGCGGCCACGGGGAATCGGTCATGTGGACACGTCAGCACAAGCAGAGAAACACCGGCCGGCTGATCATTCCCTCATTGTGCGTGGTGTTCCTGGCCTATTTCGGCTTTCATGCCTACCATGGTGAATTCGGCATCAATTCCAAATACAAGCTGGAGGCCGAGACGGTCGCGCTGCAGGGTCAGCTCGATGCGATCAAGGCGCGCAGGACGGAGCTCGAACGGCGCGTCAAGCTCATGCATGACGGCACGCTGGAGAAGGACATGCTCGACGAGCAGGCGCGCAAAGCGCTCAATCTATCCCAACCTGATGAGATCACCATCATGCTGCCGGTTTCGGCGAAGTAACCAATTTTCGGTTAATCAGCAATATTTTCAATGATTTTAACCGCTTAGGCGCATGCCAGCTATGCAATTTCGACATGGCGGAACGCCTTTCTACGTGTTAGCCTCCCATAAATCGAAGGGGAGGGCGATCTCCCCGGAGCAGGTTGACCTTGCTCCAGTGTCCGCAAAGAGACGCCAACAGGGAGTGATGCATGGCCAACGCAGCCAGAAAAGCGCCTGCCAAATCGAAATCCGACGGCAAATCCGGTCTGCCGGCACCCAAGCCTGCTGACTTCACCAAGGACGAAGAGCTTGCCGCCTACCGGCACATGCTGCTCATTCGCCGCTTCGAGGAAAAGGCCGGCCAGCTCTACGGCATGGGCTTCATTGGCGGCTTCTGCCACCTCTATATCGGCCAGGAAGCCGTGGTCACCGGCATGAAGATGGCGCTGATCGACGGCGACCAGATGATCACGGCCTATCGCGACCACGGCCACATGCTGGCGATGGAGCTTTCGCCGCGCGGTGTGATGGCCGAGCTGACCGGACGCCGCGGCGGCCTGTCCAGGGGCAAGGGCGGCTCCATGCACATGTTCTCCAAGGAGAAGCATTTCTATGGCGGTCACGGCATTGTCGGCGCGCAGGTGTCGCTCGGCACCGGCCTGGCCTTCGCGAACCGCTACCGCGACAACAACAATGTCTCGCTGACCTATTTCGGCGACGGCGCCGCCAACCAAGGTCAGGTCTATGAGAGCTTCAACATGGCCTCGCTGTGGAAGTTGCCGGTGATCTACATCATCGAGAACAACCGCTACGCCATGGGCACCTCGGTTTCGCGCTCATCGGCGGAAACCAATTTTTCGCATCGCGGCGCCTCGTTCAAGATTCCGGGCATCCAGGTCGACGGCATGGACGTACGTGCGGTGAAGGCGGCCGGCGATTTGGCTACCAAGTGGTGCCGTGCCGGCAACGGACCCATCATTCTCGAAATGCAGACCTACCGCTATCGCGGTCACTCGATGTCCGACCCGGCGAAATACCGCTCCAAGGAAGAAGTCCAGAAGATGCGCTCCGACCATGATCCCATCGAGCAGGTCAAGGCGCGGCTCATCGAGAAAAAGTGGGCAACCGAGGACGAACTCAAGACCGTCGACAAGGAGGTTCGCGACATTGTCGCCGACGCCGCCGAATTTGCCCAGCACGACGCCGAGCCGGATCCGTCCGAGCTCTGGACCGATATCGTATTGTAAGGGAGGGCCAGGACATGCCGATCGAAATTCTCATGCCCGCGCTCTCGCCGACCATGGAAGAGGGCAATCTTTCCAAATGGTTGAAGAACGAGGGGGACAAGGTCGTCGCCGGTGACGTGCTCGCCGAAATCGAAACCGACAAGGCGACGATGGAAGTCGAAGCCGTCGATGAAGGCACGTTGGGCAAGATCCTGATCGCCGCCGGCACCGAAGGCGTCAAGGTCAACACGCCGATCGCCGTTCTGCTGCAGGACGGCGAGAGCGCGGCCGATGTCGGCAAGTCCGCGGCTCCCGCCAAGGCGGAAGCACCGGCAAATGCGGAAGCGTCGGCCGAGGACAAGGCGGAGGTGGCAAAGCCAGCCGCCGCACCCGTCGCGGCCGCACCGAAAGCGGAAATCGCCGCCGATCCCGATATTCCTGCCGGCACCGAGATGGTCTCGACCACCGTGCGTGAAGCGCTGCGCGATGCCATGGCCGAGGAAATGCGCCGCGACGGCGATGTCTTCGTGATGGGCGAGGAAGTCGCGGAATACCAGGGCGCCTACAAGATCACGCAAGGCCTGTTGCAGGAATTCGGTCCGCGTCGCGTCGTCGACACGCCGATCACCGAACATGGTTTTGCCGGCGTTGGCGTCGGTGCGGCGATGGCGGGCCTGAAGCCGATCGTCGAGTTCATGACCTTCAACTTCGCCATGCAGGCGATCGACCAGATCATCAATTCGGCCGCCAAGACGCTCTATATGTCGGGCGGCCAGATGGGCGCTCCAATCGTGTTCCGTGGGCCGAACGGCGCCGCCGCCCGTGTCGCAGCACAGCACTCGCAGTGCTATGCCGCCTGGTACAGCCACATTCCGGGCTTGAAGGTCGTGATGCCATATACGGCGGCCGACGCCAAGGGCTTGCTCAAGGCGGCGATCCGCGATCCGAACCCGATTATCTTCCTCGAGAATGAGATCCTCTACGGCCAGTCTTTCGACGTGCCGAAGCTGGATGACTTCGTGCTGCCGATCGGCAAGGCGCGCATCCACAAGACAGGCAAGGATGTCACCATCGTCTCCTTCGGCATCGGCATGACCTATGCGGTCAAGGCTGAAGCCGAGCTGCGCGGCATGGGCATCGATGCCGAGATCATCGACCTCAGGACCATCCGTCCACTCGATCTCGACACCATCATCGCCTCGGTCAAGAAGACCAACCGGCTGGTCGTGGTCGAAGAAGGCTACCCGCAGAATTCGGTCGGCGACCATATCGCCAACCAGGTCTCGCAACGCGCCTTCGATTTCCTCGACGCGCCGGTCATCACCATTGCCGGCAAGGACGTGCCGATGCCCTATGCGGCCAACCTCGAAAAGCTGGCATTACCGAATGTCGGAGAGGTCATCGAGGCGGTTAAGGCAGTCACATATCGCTAGGGAGCAATGCGGATGCTGTCTTTTTGGACGTTGGCAGCCATCATTGGTCCCACTGTCGTGGTCGCATTTTTCGTGCGATCGATGACCGGGAAGTTCGATGCGGTTTTGTTGATGCTCAGCGGTGCCGCGTCGCTGGTTCTTGCCATTGTGGCAACTGCTTCCGCAAAGGTCGACCAGACCGGCAGCATGATGGTGCTCGAGATGGGCAAGGGCAGCTACCATTTCGGTGTCTTGCCACCCGTGTTCATTGTCGCCACGCTGACCGTCATGCGCGGCCTTTTCAAATTCATCCAGGAGTGAGCGATGCCTATCAACATCACCATGCCGGCCCTGTCGCCCACGATGGAAGAAGGCAATCTGTCAAAATGGCTGGTCAAGGAAGGCGACAAGGTTTCGCCGGGCGATGTCATCGCCGAGATCGAGACCGACAAGGCGACGATGGAGGTCGAGGCCGTCGATGAGGGTACGGTTGCCAAGCTCGTCGTGCCGGCCGGAACCGAAGGCGTCAAGGTCAACGCGCTGATCGCCGTGCTTGCCGCCGAAGGCGAGGATGCGGGCGCTGCCGCCAAAAGCGGTGGCGATGCCGCACCGGCGAAAGCCGAAGCGCCGAAGGCTGAAGCCGCCAAGGCTGAAGCGCCGCAGCCCGAGGCATCAAAGGCCGAGACACCAAAGACCGGGGCGTCGATGGCCGGGGCGTCGAAGGCCGAGCCTGCCTCGGCAGCTCCAGCCACTGCCGATGGTCATGCGGCTGGCGACCGCACCTTTGCATCGCCGCTCGCAC